>DASZPK010000490.1:0-3880 GCA_035550335.1 Chthoniobacteraceae bacterium
AGGAGTTCGCGGGCATCGGCCGCCGCGCTTGGATCGCCCGCGGAGGGCACATCGAGATCGCGCTGCTCGTCGAGCGGCACGATGTGGCCGCGCCGCTGTTTCCCGCGCAGGAAATCGTAGCAGGCGTGCGTGGCAATGCGCGAGAGCCAGTGCTCGAAAGGGGCGTCCGCGCGGAATTTGCCGAGGTTTCGCCATGCGCGAATAAATACTTCCTGCGCGAGGTCATCGAGCTGGTGCACATCGTTGGTGAACCGGGCCGCCATGCCGAAAATCCTGCCCTTGTAGCGCTGCACGAGCTCCGCAAACGAGCCTTCGCCGCCGTGGAGCGCTGATTGGATAAGCTCTTCATCGGTCATCGGTGGTTGAGTCGGTGGGAGGCTTTGCATCGAGGATGTGACAAGTGCCTGCAACACGCAATCTCAACCTGTGCGGTTATAGACTGCCCGCGCATCGCGTTTCCGCAAATGCAAACGGCACGGCCTTTTTAACGGTCGGTTTCATGTCTTGGTTGGGTCTCATGAGGCAAGACGAACCGCACCGCGAAAAGGTTACAAATTAATTCGATTTTGGCGGAACACGATAAATGTGCACGTCCCATGGCGCGAAGTCGTCCATAAACGTGCTATCAAGGCCCACGGTAATCCTCCGGTTTTCTCCCACGACTTCCAACTCCTGCCCGGCCTTCAGACTCGGCAGCACGAATATTCCCTTTGTGGAAATCCCGCGCATCGCAACCGCAAAAATGTAAAGCGATTCCGCATTATCGCGCCTGATCATTGCGTCCACGGGAACGTCTTTGTTCTTCGACGTAACCTGCGAATCGTCATCCGATGGCGGGCTGTTCAGCACTGGGGCTAGCGCCTCGATCTGATGATTGATATCGGTCACCGCCTTGAGCATTTCCGGGTCATCGAGCAGCGCAGCCTCGCGGAAATTGGGCGCGAATTGATGCACGAAATAAATCAGCCCCCGCGAGCCGTGGATGATGGAGGACCAAACCTCGTAGCGCACTTGTCCCGGCGTGGCCTTCAATTTCGCGTTGCCGATGTGCGTGCACTCGATGCAATCCCATACGACCTGGTTGCCGCCGCTCCATTTCACGAGGCGATCCACGCCATTCGCGACAAACTCGAGTTTCCCTCTCACCTCCGCGTTGTCATGCACCACCGGGTAAATATCGAATGAAACAATGTCGCTGCCCTTCATGTAGAGCGGATAATCCTCGGGATGATGGCTCCGCACGCCGCGGCCGTACCATCCATCCCAGGCCACGCCCTGCCCGAGATTCAGCATCACCGGTCGCGACGGGTCGGCTTTGCGCAACTGTTCGTATTCGGCCACGATTTTATCCGGCGTGATCGGCGGGCCGTAGCCTTTCTTGCCCGGCAATTCCTGCGCGTTGTCCGGCTCGTCGCCGTGCATCCAGCCGGCAATCACCGGGTCGTCGAGGTGTTTTAGTGCCACGGCATTCTGCTCGCAAAAAACGCGGATGCCCGCCTTTTTCAAAGTCGCTAGCTGCTCCTCGGTTGGGCCATCCCACAGGCCGACGTACGTGTTGAACCCGGCATCCTTGTAGCGCTGCGCGTTGGACGGCGATTGCAGCCAGACCGCGATCGGGAAGAACGACGGATCGGGCGACGGCCCGTTTTTCCATTTCGCGTAAGGACTTGGGTTCTGCGCGGTGGCGGCGGACGCCGTGGCCACGATGAAAGACAGCACGAACAATGCTCGCTTCATGTCAGGGGGGAGGGGTGTTTAACGTTTAGCTAACTCTTGTAAACTCGCAGCTTGTCCTGCAATTCCTCGCGCAGAGCCTCGAGCACCTGCTGCGGCGACTCCAGCGCGGCGAAGACGCCGGTGTTTTTCAAGTTCACGAGGCTGCAATTCTTGACGGCGCCCTGGAAACGGAACGCGAGCTCCATTGGCGGATAAAGATCGGGGTTCCCCCAAAGCAGCGTCACGGGCTGGGTCAGCATTTTGAACCGCGCTTCGATGTCGAAACTCAGGAGGCCGCTCTGCAAATTCAGAATCGCGTATTCGGCGCCATATTGCTGCGCGCAAGTCGTGAATACCTCCACCATTTCCGGCGTGACCAGCTCGGGGTTCGCAAAGCCATATTGGCTCAGCCACGTGTGGATGGCCGGCTTCGTGGCTTGGCGGTTCCGGTAAACGAAGCGGTTTACCAGCGGAGCGCGGCTGGCGAGCTTGAGATTGAGGGACAGGGGACGCTTTCCGAAATTCTGCGAGCCTGTGGGCATGAGCAACACCAGCCGCGAGACCAACTCGGGGTGCTGGCTCGCGAGATAAACGCAAAAACCCGCGCCGAGCCCGCTGCCGACGAGGATGGGCGGCTGCTCCCAGCACGTGGAACGGATGAAATCGGCCAGCGTCCGTACGTAATCCGCCGCGCCAAGTTGCAAATTCGGCCGCCCCGATTCGCCGAAGCCGAGCAGATCGAGCGCGATCACGCGGTGCGTGCCGGCAAACTCGGGATAAATCTTCGACCACTCGTACGACGACGCCCCCACGCAAATGCTGTGCACGAAAATGAGCGGCTGCCCGCTGCCGGACTCGTGGTAAACGATTGGCCCGCGGCTCGTGTGGAGCACCTTCGTCGTGAAAACCTTGGCCGAAATCGTGTCCGGCACCGGCGTGGTCGTCGGCCGCTTGATCGCGTATTTGAGCGCGAGCAGCACCGCGCCCAAAAGGCCGGCGCCCAGCCCCACGTTCCAGAGCCGCTTTTGATTTTCTTTTTCAGCCATTGGGTGTCAGAGGGAAAGCCTGACTTTCCCGCTGCCCGACTCTATCACACCGATCCGTTTCGCGCGAGTATAACGGATGACTGCCGCTTCGTCCTTCGCCGAGGCCACGATGGTCATGCCAATGCCCATGTTAAACACTTGGTACATTTCCGCTTCGTCCACCTTGCCGCCTTGCTGGATAAGACGGAAGAGCGGGGGAATGGTCCACTTGCGCGTATCGATCACCGCGTCGCAATTTTTCGGGAGCACGCGCGGAAGGTTGTCCACGAGCCCGCCGCCCGTGATATGGGCGAAGCCCTTCGCGAGCCCATGCGGAATCTTTGCGAGGAGCGGCTGGTAATTCCGGTGCACCCGCAGCAATTCGTCGCCGAGGGGTTTCGCGAGGCCGGGGACCATCGACGTAGGCTTCAGCCCCATCTTTTCAAAGAGCACTTTGCGCGCGAGGGAATAGCCGTTGGTGTGCAGCCCGTTGGAGGGGAGGCCGAGCACCACGTCGCCGGGCTTGATGTGGCTGCCGTCGATCATTTTCGCGCGGTCCACCACGCCCACGATCGTGCCGGCGAGATCGTATTCGCCGCGATTGTACATGCCCGGCATCTGCGCCGTCTCGCCGCCCACCAGCGCGCATTTCGCCTCCTTGCACGCTTTCGCAAACCCCTTGATGAGTTGCTCGAACACCGGCGGCTCGAGCCGTTCCGCGCCGATGTAATCGAGGAAGAAAAGCGGTCGCGCGCCGAGCACGGCGATGTCGTCCACGCAATGGTTCACCAAATCCTGCGCGACCGTGTCGTGGCGGTTCATCGCGAATGCGATTTTCAATTTCGTGCCCACGCCATCCACGCTCGACACCAGCACGGGCTCCTTCATCCCGCGGAAATCGGGACGGAACAATCCGCCGAACCCGCCGATCTTCCCGAGCACCTCCGGGCCGTGCGTGACTTTTACCCGCTGGTGGATGCGGCTTTTGACGAGGTTGCCGAGGTCAACGTCCACCCCGGCCTGGGCGTAGGCTTTTTTCATTTCAGGTCGGAAAACAAATTCGGCTGCTCGTCGTCGCCCGCGATGAGATTCACCCTCTTCTGGCGGCGCTCCATGATGAACTTGTCGAGCGTCGGATC
>DASZPK010000491.1:0-10908 GCA_035550335.1 Chthoniobacteraceae bacterium
TGGCCGCGCCACTCCTCGATGGCCGCAAAAAAGTGTCGCAGCGCGAGGTCACCATTGGCCCGGCGTGTTTCTCGCAGACCGTCAGCTACGTGGCGGAAGCCAGGCGCCTGCGCGTTTACGGCGCCGACATCAGCGAGCGCAAGGAGGCCGAGCAAAAAAACGTGGCGCAACTCGAACGCCTCGCGCTCATGCACCAGATCACGCGCGCCATCGGAGAACGCCAGGACCTGCCGAGTATTTTCCAGGTGGTCGCGCAAAACCTCGAGGACAAGCTGCCGCTCGATTTCTGCTGCCTCTGCCTGCACGACGATGCCGCCAACGAACTCACCATGGTCGGCCTCGGCGCAAAATCCCGCGACATTGCCGGCGAACTCGGCATCGCCGACCTCTCCAACATCCCGATCGACCGCGACGGCCTTTCGCGCTGTGTGAATGGCGAGCTGGTTTACGAGCCGGACATCGGGCATTCGCCGCACACGTTCCCCTCGAATCTCGCGACCGCCGGGCTGCATTCCCTCGTGCTCGCGCCGCTGCTCGTGGAGAGCCGCGTCTTCGGCGTGCTCGTCGCCGCGCGGCAGGCGCCCCGTTCGTTCAGCAGCGGCGAATGCGAATTCCTGCGGCAATTGAGCGAGCACGTGGCCCTCGCCTCGCACCAGGCGCAGCTCTACGACGCCCTGCAAAAAGCCTACAACGACCTCCGCCAAACACAGCAGGCCGTGATGCAGCAGGAGCGCCTCAGCGCGCTCGGCCAGATGGCGAGCGGCATCGCGCACGACATCAACAACGCCATCTCCCCCGTGTCGCTCTACACCGAATCACTGCTCGAAAACGAGCCCGGCCTCAGCGAGAAGGCGCGCGGTTATTTAACCACGATCCAGAATTCCATCGAGGATGTCGCCGCCACGGTCGCGCGCATGAAGGAATTTTACCGCCAGCGCGAGCCGCAGCTCGCCCTCGCGCCGCTGAACATCGGCGAGCTCCTCCAGCAGGTGGCCGACCTCACCCGCGTCCGCTGGAGCGACATGCCGCAGCAGCAGGGCATCGTGATCCAGCTCGCCATGGAAATCGCGCCGGACCTTCCGCCATTCATGGGCGTCGCCGGCGAAATCCGCGAAGCGCTCACCAATCTCGTGCTGAACGCCGCTGACGCCATGCCCGACGGCGGCACGCTCACGTTGCGCGCGCGCAAACAGGCGAACTACAACGGCGCGCCTTCGCAGGAATCCGTGATCGCCGAGGTCTCCGACACCGGCATCGGCATGGATGAAAACACCCGGCATCATTGCCTCGAGCCTTTCTTCACGACCAAGGGCGAACGCGGCACCGGCCTCGGCCTCGCGATGGTTTACGGCGTGCTCCAGCGCCACAATGCCGGCATCGAAATCGAAAGCGCGCCCGGCGCGGGCACCACGATGCGGCTCGATTTTCCCGTTCCCGCGCGCACACCCGCCTCCGAGTCGTCGGCGGGAACCGAAGCCGCGTGGACCGTCCCGCAACGCCTGCGGCTTCTCGCCGTCGACGACGACCCGGTGGTGATCGAATCGCTCCGCCACATCCTCGAGGACGACGGGCACGTCGTCACCTCGGCTAACGATGGCCGCGAAGGCATCGCCGAGTTCATGGCCGCGCTGGAACGCGGCGAGCCGTTCGCAGCCGTGATCACCGACCTCGGCATGCCCTACGTCGATGGCCGCCAGGTCGCCAACACCGTGAAAAAACTCGCGCCCGGCACCCCCGTGATCCTGCTCACCGGCTGGGGCCAGCGCCTCGTGGCCGATGGCGAGGTGCCGGCAAATGTGGACCGCGTTCTCACCAAGCCGCCCCGCCTGCGCGAGTTGCGCCGCGCCCTCGCAGCCTGCATCCCGCAGCCCGCGATGACGTGAGTCACACAACGTAAAACCCCGCCATGCACAAAACCAAGGTACGCCTGCTGATTGTGGATGACGAGGAACGCCAGATGAAAGCGCTCTGCGAAACCCTGCGCGACCAGGGCTACGAAACCGCCGGGTGCCCAAACGCCGCCGCAGCCCTCGACCTCCTCTCGAAGCCGGGGAACGCCTACGACCTGCTCCTCACCGACCTGATGATGCCCGGCATGGACGGCATCGAACTGTTGCGCGAGGCGCTGGTGATCGACCCCACGCTTGTCTGCATCCTCATGACGGGCCAGGGGACCATCGCCACCGCCGTGGAGGCGATGAAAAGCGGCGCGCTCGATTACATCCTCAAGCCGTTCAAGCTCAGCGCCATCATTCCCGTTCTCACCCGCGCGCTGCAGGTGCGCAAGCTGCGCATGGAAAATGCCACGCTGGCCCGCGGCGTGCGCGAGCGCACCCTCCAGCTCGAGGCCGCCAACAAGGAACTCGAGGCGTTCTCATTCTCCGTCTCCCACGATTTGCGCGCCCCCCTCCGCGGCATCAACGGCTACGCAAAAATACTTCAGGATCGCCACGCGGGGCCCTTGTCCCCGGAAGGGCACAAATTTCTCAACAGCATCATTTCCAGCGCCGCCCAAATGGGGCAGCTCATCGACGACCTGCTCAATTTCTCGCGCACGGGACGCCAGCCGCTGGCCAGGGAAACCGTCCGCTTTCCCCACCTCGTCGCCGGCGTCGTGGAAGAGCTTGCGCCGGAGCGCGAAGGCCGCGCCGTGGAAATCCGCATCGGCCCGCTGCCCGATTGCCAGGGCGATCCCGCGTTGTTAAAACAAGTGCTGGTCAACCTCCTCTCCAACGCCCACAAGTTCACCCGCACGCGCCCGCAGGCCGTCATCGAGGTGGGGAGCGAAGCCTCACAGCCGGGCGAGCTGCTCTATTTCGTGCGGGACAATGGCGTCGGGTTCGACATGCAATACGCCGACAATCTTTTCGGCGTCTTCAAGCGCCTGCATCGCGCCTCCGAATTCGAGGGCACGGGCATCGGCCTTTCCATCGTGCAGCGCATCATCCACCGGCACGGCGGCCGCATCTGGGTGGAAGCGGCCCTGGACAAAGGCGCCACGTTTTATTTCACGCTCCCGGAAGCCGCGCCCGAAACCAAGGGGACTTGAGCCGCGGCGCGCGGGCGTTGCTTCCACGTGATCAGCATCACCGCGCCGATGATGAGCGCCCCGCCGAGGATGATACCCGGCGAAATCGCCTCATGCGCAATCGTGCTCCCGAGGATCACCGCCACGAGCGGGTTCACAAACGCCGAGGTCGAAACCCGCGCAATGGTGCTCACTTCCAGCAGCCACACGTAGGCGCTGTAGCCGACCAGCGAGCCAAAGACCACGAGGTAGGCAAACGCGGTCCACGACACCTTGCTCACGTTGGAAAAATGGAACGACCCCGGCTCGCCGAAGAATGCGCTGGTCACGAGGATCAGCGCGCCCCCCGCGATCATCTGCATTGCCGTCGCCTGCAAACTGTTCGCGGGCTTGCGCGCGCTGCGCGAATAAATCGTCCCGTATGCCCAGCAGATGGAGCCGCCAAACAACAATCCCGCGTGCAGCGGATCGACCAGGATCGTCCCATCACGATTCTTTCCCATGACGATCACCACCACGCCCGCAAACCCGAGCACCAGCCCCGCCAGCAGGGGCAGCGTCAGGCGCACGCCGGGCACGAGCAGGCGGTTGAGCAGGATCATCCAGAACGGCGTTGCCGCCACCACGAGCGCGGAGAGCGCCGACGGCGTCTTTTGCTCCACCCACGAGAGCACGGCGTTTTGCAGCAGGAGGAAAAGCGTGCCCGCCACGGTCGCATCGCGCCAGTGCACAAGCCTCGGCGCCGGTTCGCCCCGCAGCCACATGATGCCATACAAAATGACTCCCGCGGTAAAATAGCGCCCTCCCGCCATGAGCAGCGGCGGGATCGTCTGGATCGCAAACCGGATCGAGAGAAACGTCGAGCCCCAAATGAGATACACCGCTGCGAAAGCCGCAAGCACAAGCCAGAGCGGAGGCTTCGCTTTGTGCGTGCCGGGATTTTCTTTCTCGTTTTGGTTCATGTGGCTCCCTTCGGGTTGAGCCCAATGGCTCGGTGAGCCGGTATCAACGGCGGGAAAAACAAAACCCACCGCTTTGCCGGCGGTGGGTTTGTGGAAAATCGGTGTGTGGTGCTCTAAACTTTCCTCCCTGCGCCGGCATGGCCTTTCGCCGCATGGACTGCTGCCCACGCGTGTGGCATTGCCGGCATTGCGGATGGAAAACTCATCGCAGCCATATATAATCACGAATTCCCACGCGTCAACGCGCATTTGCGCGGCGGGAAATAAATCCCGCTATTTGTCCTCCCAGCGGATGTGGCTCGAGATGCGCGGCGCGCCATCCTCCTGGTAAGCTTGCACCGTGATCCCCTGGAACGCGCGCAGGCTTTGCAGCAGCGCGGCGATGCCCGGCTCGTTCTTCTTGAATTCATCCGCCTTCTCCTCGTCGTCGCTGAAGAACGCCTCGGGATTTTGCATCACCATCGTCAGCCACTGCTGCGCGAGATCGAACACCGGCTTAGTATTCATCCGGAAATCCATGAGCAGCGGCTTGTCCGTCCCCGCGGCAGCCGCCTTCGTGAGCTCCAGCGAATACGCGCGCGAGGTGCTCGCGACGAACGTCTTGTCGGTGATGGCGACGTTCGGCAGGAAATCGGCCTTCACCAGCTTGTAAAACGACAGCGATACACCGTCCACGTTTTCGTTCACCGGCACGGTGAGCCCGGTCGGGAATTTTTCGCTCTGGTACTTCAGCGAGAGGTCGCTCGCGATTTTGAAATAATCATCCCAACTCTTGCTCAACTGCGGTCTTTCCCGCACCTGGCTCAAATACGCGAGCCGGAATATTTTTCCACCTTGGAAATCCTTCGGCACAATCGGGAAATCCGGCATCTCCCCTTTCAAATCCATCGCGATCGCATTCTCAAGGCCGACGCCCTTGGCAAATTCATCCCGTGTAATTTTGTAAAACCCGGCGATGGCCGGTTTGAAGTACGTGTCGAACTGCTCAAAACTTTTCTGCTCCGACGGCGGCATCCCTGCCACGACGAATTGCTTGTAGGCATTGTAGCCGGTCGAGGAAACATCCTCCAGCCACGTGCAAAGTTTTTCGCACAAGGCCGGATTGGCAATCCGGTCCATCCAGAGGAATGTGTCGTCGCCCGGCACGCCCGTGAATTTCATCGGAGCCGCCGGCGCGCCGTAATCGATGCCGCCGTAAATCTCGCCGCGCAGGCCATGGTCGCGGAATTGCACACCCATGATGGCCGTCATCGGCGGATGAAACAGCGGCTGGCCCTCCGTGTCGATCTGCTTGAGCTGGACATCGAGCTTGGCGATGTCGGCCGCGTTGTTTGTGTTTGTAAAACTCCCCATCATCGATTCAAACACCGGCGAGAGCGCAAAATCCTGCCGCGAAGCCTCGAGGAATTGCTGCGACGCCCAGCCGAGCGAGACCAGCGGCTTGTCGGCGTAATCCGCCGCCTTCTTCATTTCGGGGCGCGAGAGGAGCGATCCCGCGTAGTTCTCCGCGAATTTCAAATGCGAATGGTCCGGCCCGATGGAGATGATGAAATATCCATCCTTGTAGCCGTACGCCACCTCGAGCCTCCGCGCGAGGATCGATTCGTAGGCCGCCTGCGCCGCCAGCGGATCTTCCACAAATCCTTGGAGCGTCGACTTGAGGGCTTCCTTCTGCCGGTCATCGAGCGCCTTCCCCGCGGTGATCGCCAGGGATTTGAACGGCTGGCCGTCAACCTGGAATGATGCTTTCTCGATCATCGGCGGCGCGCCCGCCTCAAGCTTTGCGATCTCGGCATCGAGCGCGACCTTTTGGGTGGTGATCTTGAAGCCGATGATCATCGGCGGGAAATCGAGGTCCTTCAACTTCGGGATGATCGTGGTGGCGTAAAGCTTGGGGTCATTGGCCGCTTCCATGCCACCCGCCAGGATCGCCTGGAGGCGCGCGATCCGGAACGACGAGTTCAGTTCCACCCACGAGTGCAGTTTCGTCTCGCTCCCCGGCGCGAATGCGATAAACGCCTCGCTCCCAAACGCATCCTTGAGGATGTTTTTTAAATTCGCCGCATCGGGATTCGAGAACGACATCATCGCCATCGCGGTGGCCTGCTCCTTCAGCTTGGGCCCGAGGATGGGATTGGTCTTGATGGATGCCCACGTCTTGCTCGCCTTGAAATCGCTGATCAATTTCCCAAAGTTGTAGAAGTCCCCGTAGTACGCGGTATCCGCCGGCATTTCGGCGGCGAACCCATAGGCCTGGCGCATTTGCGCCTCGGTGGGCGTCGGCTTCGGTGTCGGCGTCGCGGGAGTCTGGTCGGCTGCGTTTTCCGGCGCGCTTTTGTTGCAAGCGGCAACGGCGAGACCGAACAGGGCTGCAATGAGGATGGCTGATTTTTTCATAGGTGCTGGTTGACGGGTTTATTCGCGGACCTGGCCGCTTCCGCGAATCAGATATTTGTAGGTGGTGAGTTCCTCGAGCGCCATCGGGCCGCGCGCGTGCAGTTTGTCGGTGCTGATGCCGATCTCCGCTCCGAAACCGAATTCGCCGCCGTCGGTGAAACGCGTAGAGGCGTTCCAATACACGGTCGCGGAATCGACCTCGTTCAAAAATTTCTCCGCCTGCGCGGCGTCGTTGGTCACGATCACATCGCTGTGGTGCGAACCGTAATGCTCGATGTGCGCGATGGCGGCGTCGATGTCGTCCACCACGCGCGTGGCGAGGATCAAATCGAGATATTCCGTGGTCCAGTCCTGCGTGGAGGCTGGCTTGGCGGCGCTGCCGAGCAGCTTGAGCGCGGCCTCGTCGGCGCGGATTTCCACTCCCTTGTCCACGAGCGATTTGCCGGTCTTCTCAAAAAATTTCGCCGCAATGTCGCGATGCACCAGCACGGTCTCGATGGCGTTGCAAACGCCCGGGCGCTGCGTTTTTGCGTTTATAACGATCTTGTCCGCCATTTCGAGATCGGCATCCTTGTCGATGTAAGCGATGCAAACCCCGTGGTAATGCTTGATGACCGGCATCCGCGCATTCTGCGCCACCGCCTCGATGAGCGCCTGGCCGCCCCGGGGAACGATGACGTCAATGTATTTGTCCATTTGGGCCATTTGTTTGACAGCCTCGCGATCCGTTGTGGGGATGAGCAGGATGCTGTCCGCGGGCAGGCCGGCCTTGGCGCCCCCCTTTTGGAGCGCGTCGGCGATGGCAAGGTTGGAAAAAATCGATTCGGAACCGCCCCGGAGGATCGTGGCGTTGCCGGTCTTGATGCAGAGCACGGCGGCGTCGCTCGTCACATTCGGGCGCGACTCGTAAATGATCCCCACCACGCCGATGGGCACGCGCACCTTGGAAATCTTGATGCCATTCGGGCGCGTCCATTCCTTGATCACCTCGCCCACGGGATCGGGCAGCTTCGCCACCTGCCGGATGCCGCCAGCCATCGTGCCAAGCCGCTCCGTGGTGAGCGTGAGCCGGTCGATCATCGCCCCCGAAAGCCCGTCGGCCTTCGCCTTGCTCACATCCTTGGCATTGGCAGCGAGAATCGTGTCGGCATCCGCGCCGAGCTTGTCCGCCATTGCCTCAAGGGCGGCGTTCTTCTGCTCCGCGGTGAGCTTCGCGAGCGCACGCGAAGCTGCGCGGGCGCGTTTGCCGAAATCCAAGATTTGTTCCTCGATGCTCATCTGCTGCGTGCTTTCTACAAAAGAGTTTCGCTCCTGGGTATTACAACGTTTTCAATTTTTTGGAATCGGCCGGGCGGGAAAAAGCGTCCCCGCCCGCCCGCCGTTTACCAGTGCTTGAATCTGCCCCGGGGTGCGCCCGTTTGCAATCGCCGCTTGCACGCCCGCCTCGACCGCCGCTTTCACCGCCTGCAACTTCGAAGCCATGCCGCCGACCGAAAACCGCCCTTTCTCCACCCGCACGAGCGATTCCACCTTCCGCACATCGTTCACCACGGGCACGAGCCGCCGCTTCTTGTCGAGCAACCCATCCACGCTCGTGAGCAACACCAGCAGGTCCGCCCCCGCGAGAATGGCGACCTCGGCGGAAAGCCGGTCATTGTCGCCGAACTTGAGTTCCTCCACCGCGACGGAATCGTTTTCATTGATGATCGGCACCACGTTCCGGGTCTGGAGCAGGCGGTTGAGGGTGCTTTTCGCGTTGTGATAGCGCAGCCGGCTGTCGAGGTCGTCGTGGGTGAGGAGGAGCTGCGCGACATTGACCCGGTGCGTCGCAAACGCCTTCGCGTAAAGTTCCATCAGCTTCGATTGCCCCACCGCCGCGCACGCCTGAATCGCCGGCAGATCACGCGGACGCTCCGCGAGCCCCAGCGCCTTCAGCCCCGCCGCGACCGCGCCGCTGGAGACGATGATGCATTCGTGCCCCGCCTTCACCAGCGCCGAAACCTCCGCGCCAAACCGGAAAAACTGCGCCGTATCGAGCGCGCTGCCATCCGGCTGCGCCAGGATGCCGGAGCCGAATTTCAACACGATGCGTTTGGGTTTTACTGCCATAAATGGGACGTTGAGCATCGGCGAGCCGCGCCGGATTTACAAGCATCAAAGCCGCGTCGCGGCGGCGACACGCACTGCCTCTTGCTCAAGAGGGGACGCGGAATAACCGACGGTGATGCATTCCCATAAGTATTGCCGCAAAAACGGCTCGATGCCGCCCAGCCGTTCGTATTGGCCGACATGCACCATTTCGTGGACAAGCAGCCTCCGGTCGCCCCAGCAATCCGACCGGATGAAAATGCCGTTGCGCAGGGTCAGTCCCGCCGTCCCGGACGAAACCAGCCCCGTGAGCCGCCCCGCTTCCGCAAGCACGGGATGCGTGGGCCCGGGAATGCGGTCCACACGTAACAACCGCACCTTTTCCGGATGTTTAACACCCGTTATCGCCACATCCTCCAATTGCCCCGCCGCAAGCGCCACGCCGAGCGAAAGAATCACCGCCTCCTGCTCCTCCGCCCACGCGCACGCGAGTGGCAGCAGCGCTTCAAATTGCGATGGCGACAATTCCATTGGCATACGCGCCCCAGCATCCGCGTTTTTTTGGCGAACGAAAGCGAAATATCCCGTAAAGTGCCGGCGTGCCAAAACGCCTTTTCATCGGCTTGGAATTGCCGCCACCGCTCCGCGAAACGCTGGCCGCGCTCGACCCGCGCATCAAGGGCCTGCGCTGGCTCCCAGCGGAGCAGATGCACCTCACCATGAGCTTCCTCGGCGACGTCGATAGGGACGCGGAAGAACTCCTCCGCGACGCGCTCGCCCCCGTGCGCGTCGGCGAATTTTTCCTGCCGGTTGAGGGCATGGGCGCATTCGGCGGAGCGCGCCCCACGGTAGTGTGGGCCGGAGTTGGAAAGGGGCACCCGCACTTATTCGCCCTGCACAAACACATCCAGGACGCCGTGCTCCACGCGGGGCTTGAGGCGGATTTGAAGCCGTTCCACCCGCACATCACCATCGGCAGAGTGCCTCGCGGAAGCAACCTGTCCCGCCAGGTGCTGCTGCCTTTCCTGCGAAAACACGCGGATGTGGAATTCGGCCTCTGCAAAATCACCGGTTTTACGCTCTTCTCCAGCATGCTTTCGCCACAGGGCGCGTCGCACAACGCGGAATTGCGGGTCACATTTTAAAATTGGCCGAATAATCCCGGCACCCTTCGCGTCTGGTAAGGAGCGCCATGAAATCGAGGATGCTATTCTTTTCGCTCGGCCTCTTGCTGGCCGGCCTCTGCGCGGGCGGATTCCTGCTCTGGGACGCCAAACACAACTACTATTGGAAACAAAAAACCGAGGAACCTTTCGCCACCGCGCCCGCCCCGGGCAGGTTCCCATCCGCCGACGATCTCCTCGGCACATGGCACGGCACGGAAAGCGGCGGCATCCTCTACACCATCACGCGCCACAGCGATGGCACATTTTCCGAGGTCCTCGATTCCAGCAAAGCCAGTTACCCGTGGGACCCGGCGGTGATCAAGTCCAGCGGCCATTGGTCGGTCGATAACTCACGCTACGTCTATTATTACACCACGAGCACCAAGCCCACATTCGTCGGCCAAGGCCCATGGATCAGGGACATCGACCTCAAAAATCCCAAGGAGCTTTCCTACCGCGAGGAGGAGGGCAGCGAGGTGACTGAGCACAAAGATTGAGCCGCTGGGCAGTAATGCGGATGCGCTAATACTGCGCACCGCCGTGCGCATACGTGCCGACCAACTCCGCCTTCGCCAGCACATGGCCTTCGATCGCCTTCTCCACGGCCTTGCCATCGGATTTCGCCGGCAGCCGCAGCATCGTGTCGAGCGCGAACAGCCGGAAATGATAGCGGTGCGTCCCCGCCGGCGGACACGGCCCCGTGTAGCTGTTTTCGCCCTTGTAATTCACCCCCTGCACGGCATCCTGCGGCGGGCTCCCCGCGAGGATTTCCTTCACATCCGGCTTCAAATTCCAGATCACCCAATGCATGAGCGTCCCCTTCGGGGCATCGGGATCCTCCACGATCAGCACGAGGCTTTTCGCAGCGGATGGGATTTGATCGAAATGCAACTGCGGGTTCTTGTTCTCCCCGTCGCAAGCACACCGCTTGGGAATCGCGCCTCCCTCGGTGAAATCGGTGCTGCGGATTGTCATCGGCGTCTGCCCTTCCATCTGCGCGCCGGCATTGCCCATCCACGCGAAAACGAGAGCCGCGGCTATCAGCTGGGCAAAGATCAAACGTCCATTCCGCAGGCCTTTCATATCCAAACCAAATTCGCCCCCGCACCATGAAATGGATGCATGGAACATCTCACTCGGAGATAAGGTCCGAGTTCACCTCGAAATATTTGATCTGCCACGTCCCGCCGCGCAGGACCAGGCTCAAATCAATCTCCGCGGGGCCATTCTTGAATTCCGCGGTTGCCCTGTAGCGCGCGGTAATCAG
>DASZPK010000492.1:0-2439 GCA_035550335.1 Chthoniobacteraceae bacterium
GAAGCCGCTCGACAGCTTGTCGATGATGGTGTCCATGCGGACGGTCGGATCCTTGTAGAGCCAGCCGCCGGGCTCGATGTCGATCTGCTCGCCGGGAGCGAGGACTTTTTCAAATACGTTGCCGTAGCCGTGCAGCCAGAGGATGCCTTCGCCTTGGTGGCTGTGGAATTTGTCGATGAAAAATCCGGTGCCGCCGAAGAGCATGTTTGCGACGCCTTTCACGCGCTCGAAGGTGTAGTCGAGGTTGCTGGTGGCGGCGAGGAACTGGTGCTCGCGCACGTGGATCTCCGCGCCGCGTTCGAGGTGGAGCGGGATGATGTGGCCGGCGCCATCGCGGCTCACGGCTACCTGGCCCTGGCCGGTCGCCTCGGTGACAAAGACCTGCATGCCGGCGATCATGCGCTTAAGCGCGCCTTTCATCGGGCGGATGCCGATTTCGACGGAGGGATGTTTCCAGAGGAGAATGTGGTGCTCGAAATAGATGCTGTTTTCGCCGTCGAGATCGACGGTGAGCACGGGGACGAGTTCGCCTTCGAGGTGGTAGGTGACGCCGGCGAAGGTTTCGGCCTGCACTGCGGTGGCAAGGAGGACGGGAGGAGTCATGCCCGAGGCTGGAGTCGGGACGGGAATTTTACAAGCCTATAACAAACGGTAACATCCGTCATGTGCCGGGGATGTCGTCGACGGCGTGCTGTTTGAGGTCGCTCAAATCGACGAACTCGAGCACGGAGATGTGGCTCGCGGCGAGGATGACGGGCGGGGCCATGCCGGCGTCGAGCGCTTCCTTCCAGCGGCTCACGCAGAGGCACCAGCGGTCGCCGGCGACGAGGCCGGGAAATTCCCACTCGGGCATGGGAGTGGAGAGGTCGTTGCCCTGGTCGCGCGAAAATTCCAGGAACTCCTCGGTGGCCTCGATGCAGACGGTGTGCAGGCCGGTGTCGCCGGGGCCGGTGCGGCAGAAGCCGTCGCGGTAAAAGCCGGTCATTGGCGACCGGCAGCAGCATTGGAGTTCCCCGCCGAGGACGTTGGTTTGCATGGCTGATTGGTTAGACGGTTTTCGCGCGCGAATCACTCAAAATTATGGCGGTTTCCAAATTGAAAAAGCTTGTCAGCGAGCTGTTGTAGCGTGCGGTGTCCTCACCGCAGGAATGGCGCGTCGCCACGAAGAATTCCCGACGCGACGTCCAACGCCTCCGCTGGGGACAGCGGACTCTACAACTCCCCGGCTGTGGATTTTTTGCGGCAGATGTTCAGGCCATCGGCGATGGGGATGAGCACGGATTGCACGCGGGGGTCGGCGGCGAGCTTGTGGTTCAGCGCGTCGATGGTGCGCGTCTCGATGGATTGCTTTTCGGCGGGCCAGAGGACTTCGCCGTGGCGGAACATGTTGTCGAAAATGATCACGCCGCCCGCGCGGACGTGGGGCAGGAGTGCCTCGTAATATTGGTCGTAGCCGTCCTTGTTGGCGTCGATAAAAACGAAATCGAGCGGGGCGGAGGGTTTGAACGCGCCGAGGGTGGTTGCCGCATCGCCGAGGCGCAGCTCGATTTTATCCGCGACGCCGGCCTGCTTCCAGTAGCGGACGGCGATGGAGGTCCATTGGTCGTCGCGGTCGAAACAAATGAGCCGGCCATCGGGCGGCAGGCCGCGCGCGATGCTGATGGAACTCGCGCCAGTGAAGGTGCCGACTTCGACCGCGTGCTTCGCGCCGACGGCGGCGACAAATAGCGTGAGGAAGCTGCCCTGCACTTCGCTCACGGACATCTGGCTCACCTCACCCAAGGTGGCGGTTTCGGCGCGGAGGGCGTCCATCACGGGGTCGTGCGTCTGCGAACGCTGGCGGGTCATGTAGTCGTAGAGGTCGTCGGTGACTGGCGTGTATTTGCGCATGTTTGGCAATGATGACCGCGGGAGTGGCGCGGGTCAAATGGCAACGGCTGTGCGCGAGTCGCAGCGCAAGAAATTTCGTGACGGCGTTCAACGCCTCCGCTGAGGACAGCGGACTCTACAGTCTCGCGGCGGCGCGCTATTAGAGGAGGGAACGGATTGCGCGCGCGAGGCTTGTGGCGGGGTCGCCGGGTGGGGCGACGATTTTTGCGGCGGCTTGCGCGGCGGGGGAGGATTTGCTCATGGCGACGCTGTGCCCGGCCCATTCGAACATCGGGACGTCGTTGTCGCCATCGCCGAAGGCGAGCACCTCGGCGGGCGCGATGCCGTATTCATCGGCCACGGCGGCGATGCCGGCGGCCTTGGTGACGCCGGCGTCGATGAATTCGAGATATTCGGGGTAGGTGACGAACATGCCGGCGCGGGCGTGGTAGCGCTCGCGGGCGGGGGGGAGTTCGCCGGCGATGATTTCGCTGGAGTTGAGCCAGATGATTTTGAGCGGGGTTTCCGCAGTGATCTCTTCGAGCGTGCCCTCGATGAGCGGATCGCCGC
>DASZPK010000493.1:0-2194 GCA_035550335.1 Chthoniobacteraceae bacterium
GTTTCCTCGGGCGGGTGGGAAATGTCTCCGACCGTTTTGGCGAAAAGATTTCGGAGGCATTCGCCGCGCAAGTCATCGAGGCCGTCGCCGCGCAACTCCCATCGCCGCCGCTCTTCGCGTTCCTCGCCCCGGATGAAAACGAGGAAAGCGGCTCTTGTTATACATTATATATGGAGGGGGCGGACGGCGGGGGGGTGGCGGAGCGGCTCGATGCGTTGCTCGGCGGAAATCCCCATTACGCCTGGTGCCGCAAACTCGGCCAGCTTCACTCCTCGCGCGTTTTCAAGATCGAGGCCGGCGGATTCGAGGCATACACAGCCCGCCTGCTCCAGCAGGGAAAACGCCTGGGCGAGATCAAGCCGTGCCCGCTTTCCAGCGAAAGCGGCTGGTCGCGCATTTTTCAGGGAGCATATGGGGCGCCTTCCCCGTCGAAACAGGGTGCGAAGATTTTTTGAAAGATTTCGCGGAAAGCCACGTATTCTGGACATGAGACAGAAGCTATCCGCTCTCGGCATCAGCCTGCTCGCGGCCATTTGCATCGTGAACGCGATCAATCGCGCGCTGCCCGCACGCCAGCCGGTCCCGCCGCGGCTGCAATATGACCGCACCGTCACGCTCACCGGTTCGCTTTCGCGCGAGTTCGACATGGCATTTGTGGATGGCTCGCTCGCGCCGACGAAGGACGCCGATGCCGCTGAAAAAGTCGCCGGTGAAGAATTGCGCGACAATCCCTCCGGCACCCCGGTCCTCCGCGCGCCGATCCCGCATCTCATCCTTCGCCTCGACAAGCCGATCACCGTCCAGAAAAATGGGAACGATGGTTTTCCCGCCGAGCAAAACATCACGGAAATCGACCTCGGCGACGTGCCGTACGGCCGGTTCCAAATTTATGCCGATTCGCTCGACAACGGGCGGCATTTCGCGGTCACGGGCACGCTCTCGCATTCCAGCACGGACCATCACCTGCGGGCCATCACGCTCAACGTGGCGGACATCCGCGCTGTCGCGCAGTGACAGCACGGGCGCCGGGAGTTTTCGATTGTAAAACAGGGCGCGGCAAACCATAACGGCTGCGGATGGAAACGCCGCCCAGCCGCACCGCCAGCCCGCCTCCGGCGCGCAGTCGCCTGCGCCGCGCCCTGCTGCTTGCGACGGGCGTGATTGCGCTCGCCATCCTCATCGCCGTCGGGCGCCCCGCGGCTTTCCTGGCGTATGTATGGCTGCGCGATCCGTGCGCGGCGCTGCCCGATCCCGGCGCGGGACGCGGGGATTTCGGGCGGTTCGACAAAAACGCGCCGCATGAAATCGTTTCCATTCCCGCCGACCCGAAGGAAGCGGAGCGCCAGCTCGTGGCGCTCGTCCTGCGCGCCGCGCGCGGGAAACTCAAGATTTCGATCAGCGGCGCGAAGCATTCCATGGGCGGCCACACGCTTTATCCCGGCGGCATCGCGCTCGACATGCTCGGGTTCGACGCCATGTCGCTCGACGAGGAAAAACGCATCCTCACGGTCGGCGCGGGGGCGCGCTGGTCGCAAGTTATCCCGTTCCTCGACCAGCGCGGCTTCGCGGTGGACGTGATGCAATCGAGCAACGACTTCACCGTGGGCGGCTCGCTCTCGGTGAATTGCCACGGCTGGCAGCCGCATTCGCCGCCCATTGACTCGACCGTCGAGTCCTTCCGCATCATCACCGCAGAGGGAAAAATCCTCCGCTGCTCGCGCACGGAAAACACGGAGTTGTTTTCGCTCGCGCTCGGCGGTTACGGACTTTTCGGGATCATCCTCGACGCCGATCTGCGGGTGGCGCCGAATGTGTTTTACACCTCGACGCGATACAAGGTGAAACCCGCGGACTACGCGGCCCTTTACGAAAAAGTCGCCCGCGGCGATCCATCCGTCGGCCTTTCATACGGGAGAATCAGCATCGCCCCCGCTTCGTTCCTCGACGACGCCTTCATCGTGGTCCTGAAAAAAGACCCCGACGGCGGAATTGCCAAAAACACCCTCGCCATTGCCGAACCCCATCGGCTCGAGCGCATCATCTTTCGCGGCAGCGTGGGCAGCGAGTACGGGAAAAACCTCTGCTGGCGCATCGAGTCGTTCATCGGCGGCGAGGCCGCGGGAACGCATTCGCGCAACCAGATCATGAACGAGCCCTCCGAATGGATCTCCAACCGCGACCCCGCTGCCGTGGA
>DASZPK010000494.1:0-1520 GCA_035550335.1 Chthoniobacteraceae bacterium
AACCCCGACAAACCGCTGCTCAGCATCTTCGCCCCGGAGCCGATGAAATCCGCCAGCCCGGACGCGCCGCACGTCACCTTCGACCGCAAGCACCCGCTGCTCACCGTCTTTGGCGTGCGCGGCCTGGTGCTCGCCCGCGACAAAAAAAGCGTGATGATCTTCCTCAACGCCCACGACACCCGCGCCTTCGCCTCCATTACGCACAAGTATAACGCCGCCGTCATTTTCGTGCTCGGCGGAGACGACATCATCGAGGCGATCCACATCACCGCGCCCATCGAAAATGGGGACATCGAGTTCCGGCATCCCACTTCGGCGGCATTCGCGGAATATCTCCGCCGCCGATTCGTGCTCGCGGAGTTCAAGCCGGGCGCACCGCATCCCACTCAATAGCTGTCGCTCCTCCCGGCTTGCAATTTCGACAGGAGTCGTCCAAGCTTCCCCCGCTTTCCCCGGTTGTGAAGACCGCCCTTCCATTTCTCTTTTTGCTCATTCCGCTGGCGCTCCATGCCGCGGGGGCGACGCCCGATTACGCCGACGACAACGACTTTTCCCCGTTGTGTTTCGCGCTCGCGTGCGTCTTTGGTTGCATCCTGCTTGTGGTGATCGGCCTCTGTCTCGGCATCGGCCTGATCACCGTGCTGTGCGGCGCAGTGCTGGCAGGGCTCGGCCTCGTCTCATCATCGGTATTTATCGGCCTCGTGCGCAAACGGTTTTTATCCGGCTTGCGGGCCTTTCATTACCAAGTCATCGCCGCGCTCGGCTTTCCCGCGGGCATTTTCGCGATGGCTATGGGTCGCTGGCTTTTCAGCATGCACATGCGCGGCCGGGATGTGGTGTTGATCGGATCCATCGCGGGAGTGTGCGGCGGATTGCTTTTTGCATTCCTGCTCGATCATCTCGCGGCCATTCTCGTGCGCCGCATCAAACCCCTGGCACTCCGCGCCCGGCGCAACGGATGACCCCCGCGTATCATTCGCCCACGCCGCTCATTTGCGCTTTTCGCTTGCCGATTCCGGCATAGCGCGCCCGCGGGGTGAGCGGGCTCACCGCCGCCTTGTGCTCCGTGAATTTCCTCGGGATGATCACGCCCGAAGACCGGTGGCTCGGCGCAAGAAACGAACTCGACGCCCCATGCGCGCTATCCATCGGCAGCAACTCAAACACCTTGTATCCGCCGATCACGATATGCCGCGCCGTGAGCCGGTAACCGTGGTTTTCCAATTCCTCCGGCCTGATTTTATTCCCCTCGCTGTAGAAATTGTGGTAAGTCGTCTCGGCCGCCTGGCCGCCGAGCACGACGCCGTCCTGGATGAGTGTCGGCGGATTGAATGTCTTTGTCTTCATAGTGAAATAGCTCGATTGTTTTCCCTTGTTTGACCATGTGATTCTCAAAAACCGCGGATGGCACGCCACCGGTTTCGTTCGCAATGGTACGCGAGGGTATGTAACAATTCCGTGGAGGAAATGTTACGATTTCGCAAAGATTCCCTGCTGTCGATTTTGCGTAACAAAACCGG
>DASZPK010000495.1:0-2381 GCA_035550335.1 Chthoniobacteraceae bacterium
CCAGCACCAGCGCCAGCAGCAATGATGCGCGGGAATTCATGACCTCATTGTTGATCCAGTACCGTGGTGGAGGTCAGTTTGCCGCTGGGGTCGTAATTATCGACCCTGTCGGCGGTGCCGTCGGCCTTGTAATGGTAGACCTGTTTGCTGATCAGTTGATCGGAGACGCTGTAGTTGTCCACCTCGCTTACCCGGTTGGCGGTGTCGTAAACATACCGGCACTTGTAGCGCAACATCCCCTTCGGGTTCGTCCCCTGCGGTGCGTAGACGAAACCGGCGATCGCGCGCCCCACGTCGTCGAGGGTGAAAACAGTGGTCTGCATGAGCTTGCCGGCTGCGTCGTATTTGGAAGTCTCGGCGGTGTGCGAATCGGGATCGGTCTTCGTCGCGGTGTAGGACTTGTCCTTGTAGCGCGTGATGGTGACCTTCACGGGGGCGCTGCCTTCTCCGTCGAACTGCGCGCGGCTTTTTGCGCTGAAGCAAAACATCAGCGCGAGCAGCACTGGAAGGGTTTTCAATGTCGTGGATCGCATGGGCGGGGAATTATTTATTACCGGGGGAGGCGGGGTTCAACACAATACGAATAGCATCAAATACCTGCGCCGTCGATACCTCGCTCATGGGGGCGCCGGGGGCGCGCGGCGAGAAGGCCGCTCCCAGCGCCTGGCCGGCCTGGATGACTTGCGCGTGCGGATTGCGGGGGCGCCAATGGAAGGCGTTCGTTTTCCCAAACAGCGCGACCTGCGGCGTCTCGAACGCCGCGCCGAGGTGCATCGCCGCGGAATCGACCGTGAGCAGCAGCCGCGCGCGGCGGATGAGCGCGGCGAGCGTGAGCAGGTCGGTGCGCTCGGTGAGGTCGTGAAAGGCGGTCCGGGCGCGGATGGCGGCGATGTGCGGCGCTTCCGCGGTATCGCTCGCGCCGGTGACGACGCACGTGAGGCCCATTTCGTTTTTGCAGAAATCGAGCACCTCGGCCCAACGTTCGGGAAGCCAGTATTTTTCCGGGCGCAGGGTTCCCGGGTGAAGGAGCACATAGGGGCCGGTGACGCCCGATTCCTCGAGGAGCTGCCCCGCTTTTTTGTCGGCCCACTCGGGCAATGCGAGGCGCGGGCGGGCGTCTTGCGGGGTGATTTTGAGCGCCTGCAACAGGTGCATGTAATGGTCCGCCGCGTGATGCTCGCGCGCGGGGGAGCGGACGAACTCGTTGTAGAAAATCGATTGCAACGCGGGCTTGGTCCCCGATTCGAAGGTGATGCGCCGTTTCGATTTCGAGAGCATCGAGCAGATGGCCGAGCGCTCGTTGCCGGTGCAATCGAGGCAGATGTCGTAGCTGGCGAAAAGCAGTTTGCGCCAGAACTCACGGTTGCCGGCGCGGCGGCTGAAGACGTAGCTCTCGTCGATGAAATCGAACGCAGGGAGGAACTCGCGCGAGTTCGACTCGATGGCGAGCGTGATGTGGGCTTCCTTGTCGTGCGCGCGCAATGCGGCGAGCATCGGCGTGGTGAGCAGGAGTTCGCTCATGCGCTTGAGCTGGATGACCAGGATCCGGGTCATAATGGCCGCGCGGCGCGCCCGCTGGCGGCGTTGCATTCTCCCACGTTCCGTTTCTGGTGCGTATTCATTCCGGCCCGGGCCAATTCATCCCCTCACGCGCTGCCACGGCCCCCTCAGGCGGGGCTTTTGGTCCGGGCTTTGTCATTAAACACAGCGTCCAGAAATCTGGCGAGCACTTCCTTGGGGCGGGGCGAGGCGCGGCGTGCGGTCCAGCGGGCGATTTCGAGCGGCGGCGTGCCGCGGGTATTCACGCCGCGTTGCGTGGTGCAGGCGGTGCAATACCCGGCCTCCGCCACCAGGGCGCGCACGGTTTCATTCGAATGTCCATAGGGATAACAGAAATGCCCGACTGCGACGCCAAACCTATCCTCAAGGCTTTTCCTGCTCGCGAAAATTTCCTCGCGCGCCTGCGCGACGGGGATTTTAGTGAGATCCGGGTGGGTCATCGAATGCGCGCCGATCTCGTGGCCGGCCGCGAGCCAATCGCGCACCTGCGCCGCATCCATCAATTTTTCGCGCGCTTCGCCGAGCGGCGCATCCCATTCGTTCCATCCGCCGAGCCGGCCCGGGAGGAGGAACTGGATCGCGCGGAAACCGTTTTTCGCGAGCGGGGCGGGAGCGTGCTGGAGGACGTTTTGGAAACCGTCGTCAAACGAGAGCACGATGCGCTTTTCGCGGTTGTCTTCCGCGATGCAGGCCTCGCCCATCGTCGCGCTGGAGAAGCCCGCCGCGCGCAATTCCGCGAGCTGGCGCGCGAACAATTCCGGGCTTGCGTAAAGCCCCCGTCGCACCGCATTCGCCGGGCAGGGCGCGATTTTGTGATAGAC
>DASZPK010000496.1:0-8268 GCA_035550335.1 Chthoniobacteraceae bacterium
TTCAAGACCAATCCGATCATCCAGAAATATGCCAACGAAGGAAACTGGCCCGCCAGAATTCGGAAGGCGAAGGACAAGAAAAGATTAATACAAACGGCGGCGATGCCCATCAAAAATGATCTCCAGAAAAACTCGCTCCACAGCCTGATTCCCCGGCTCCAATTCAATTTCAATTCACCGGTGATTCCAGATTCATCGCTCATGATATCGCGATGCTAGCAGACCGTCGGGTAGCCGGGCAAGCCGGGAACCGCTGTGAAACTGCTTGCCGCCATGTTTTGTTGACAGATAGTATTCGCGTCCTTCGCCACCGCGCAGGCAGAAGCACGAGACGTGCAAGCGTCCCCGTAGTTCAACGGATAGAACGGAGGTTTCCTAAACCTTAAATGTGGGTTCGATTCCCGCCGGGGACACCAGGACTGACGCGTCAAGAATCAATCCCATGCGGATTTTTGCGGAGGCAGGCTGGCACGGGCTTGCTCGATGTTTTGTCGCGGCAAGTCTCCGCTCTGGAGGCTATCGGCCTTCCGTCAACACCATCCACTGCACGCCAAAACGGTCGGTGACCATGCCGAAGCGCGGCGAGAAAAACGTCTTCTCCAAGGGCATCTGGACGGACCCGCCTTCGGCCAGGGCATTGAAATGACGCGTGGCGTCCTCCTCCGTTGGGACGGTCAGCGAAAGCGAAAAGCCTTCGAATTGCGGTTTGCCCGCGCAATGGCCATCGGAGGCCATGACGATGGAGTTGCCGATGCTGAACCGGGCGTGCATCACTTTGTTTTCGGAGCCGGGCGGGTTGTGGGAAGGGTCGGGATTTTCCTTGTAGCGCACCAGCATGAGGACGCTCGCGCCGAGGGCGGTTTTGTAAAACTCGAGGGCTTCCTCGCAACGGCCATCGAAAAAGAGGTAGGGCTGGACGGAGGTGTATTTTTCGGTGCTCATGTTCAGGGAGACTCAACAGCGCGCGCTTTAATGCGGCACCTGGAGCGGGAGGCCCACGGAGGCCGGCGTATCAGCGTTCATCGGGAGGCGCATCGGCGGCTCGTCCTCGGCGGCGGCGGTGACTTTCACCGTGATTTTCTGGCCGTTGCGCAGGACGATGATCGGAATTTCGTCGCCGGCGGTAAGGAAGAAGGAGGCGTCGAAGAGATCGTTGTGCGCGGTCACTTTTTTCGAGCCGATCTGGAGGACGATGTCGCCGGTTTTGAGCCCGCTTTTCACGGCGGGCGAATCCTCGATCATGCTGCTGATGACCACGTCCGAGCCGCCGGCGGGGGCTTCGGCCTTGTCGACGATGAGGCCGATCCAGCCATGGCGCACCTCGCCGAAGCGATCGAAATCGGAGCGGATTTTTTGCACGGCCCCCGCGGGAAGCGCGTAGCAGCTCTGGCCCAATCCATCTCCGGCGCTCACGACCATGCCCACGACTTCGCCCTTGAGGTTGAGAAGCGGCGCGCCACCCTGGCCGGGTTTCACGGAAACATTCGCGCGGATGTGGCGGGTGACAAAGGTGCCATCGGTATTTCCCGCGTCGATGGACGCCACGACCCCGAGGCTCGGGGTGAGCGGCTGGCCCATCGGGTAACCGGCGACGAGGACCGGCGTGGCCGCCGGGAGGTCGCCCGATTTCGCGATGGGCAGGAACGGCGTGCGCGCGTCGATTTTCAAAATGCCCATCCCGCTGCGCGGATCGCCGAGGAGGAGCTTCGCGGGATATTTTTTGTCGCCATAGCAAACGACAAAGCCCTCGGTGCCTTCCGTATAACAGGTGTAAATCAATCCGTCGGGATCAATGAAAAAACCGGTGCCGACGACCGGGGTATGGGTGGTGGAATCGACTCCCTCCACCTTTACGACGCTGGCCTGCGCCAGCTTGAAAACATTCTGCACCGCTTGTGAAACCGATTCGGCGGTCGCCTCGGCGCGGTTTTGGGCGGCGGCAGGTTTCTCCCCGGGCTTGTCGCCCGTCTTATCCGCGGCGAGTGTGGCGGCGCAAATGCCGCCCGCCAAAAAGCCGATTCCGAGAAATTTGTGGAAGGTGATGGCGCGCCCCCGATTTTTAGAAACTGAACGGACGCTCATCGTGCTCATAACTCCTGGGCCGCGACTCGAGGATGTAGTGCGGGTCCGCGGCTGGCGCGGTCTGCAATTGCGGGAGATCCGGCGAGGGGAGCAACACATTCGGATGGCCGCCCAATGGCAATGCGACGTCCGAGGCTGGCTGGGCATGAACCGTGACGATCGGCGAGGGATCCACAATAGCAACCTTGGGTTCCGTCGCCCAAGAATTCCCGGCAACATTGCCGGTGCCATTCGAGTTTGAAGTGCCGCCGGCACTTACCATGCGATAGGTCGCACCACCCGCGCAAAGAAGCACAGCCAGCGTGGCCGAGCCATAAGCGAGACGCCCCATCCCGCTGTCGCTGAAAAATGCGCCGATGCGCTCAAGGGCTGTCCGCCACACCGCTTGCCGGGGCGCTTCCGCGCGCTGGCGGCGGCGGAATTCCTGCACAAACCGCTCGTGATACCCTGCCGGCGGTTGCTCGTAGCGTTTCAATCGCAGGAGCCTTTGGATGTCGTTTTCGTCGAGCATTATCGTTCCCTTCGGTTGGTTGGCATTCCCTTTGGTTAAGACCTCATTTTATGCGGAATTCCTCAAGATAATTCTGCAACTGCTTGTGGGCATAAAAAAGTCGCGACCGCACAGTCCCCTCGGAGATTCCGAGGATCTTGCTGATTTCCGCATGCGGCATTCCTTGAATATCGAACATAGTGACAACAACCCTATGCTCATAAGACAATTTCATCATTGCTTCGTTCAATCTTTGTTGAAGTTCGCCCAAGTCGGCCTCGCGCACGGGGTTGGTGCCGGTGGTGAGGTCAATGAATTCCTTGTCGTTCTGGATGTTCGAATCAAGGTCGTCGAGGCTCAAGGAATAGCGGCGGCCGCGTTTCTTGAGGAAATTGATCGTCATGTTCACCGCGATGGAATGCATCCACGTGTAAAAGCTCGATTTGCCGCGGAACCCCTTGATGGAGCGGTAGGCCTTCGCGAAGACATCCTGCAACAGGTCGTTGGCGTCCTCATGGTTCGAGGTCATGTTGTAAACGAGGCTGTAGAGGCGCGGGCTGTATTTCACCACCAAGTCGTCGAACGCACTCGGGTCCCCCGCCTGGGTGCGCGCCACCAGCTCGGCATCTTCATTCGGCGCCGGGGCGGCAGGGGCGTCTTCCTGGGGGCGTGCATCGTCCATCTTGCCCTTCTCTAACACCTTTGGAGCCGGATTGGAACGACGATCCGTGAAAAGCCCGGGTAAAGCTGTGGCTGCTGCGGAAGAGGGGGTCATCGCGTTTACAAGGTGCGTGGTTCAGGTCAATTTCGGCGTTGGGAATACGAGAGCATCAAAAGCAGGTTCCCCAGCGCGCCGACGAATGCGGCCACATAGGTGAGCGCTGCGGCATCGAGCACCTTGTTCACTCCCTCGGTCTCGGCGCCGGGCTGGATGATTCCCATTTGTTGCAGGATGATCTTCGCGCGCCGCGTGGCATCGAACTCCACCGGCAGGGTGATTAATTGAAACACCGTAAGCACGCCGTAGCAGATCGCTCCAAGCTGGATCGCCAGCGTCCACGGCAGGAAACGCAGGAACATGCCCCCAAAGATAATGAACGGAAGCGCCTGCGAAACGATCTGCGTCACGGGCACGATCGTCATGCGCAACTCCAGCGGCGCATAAGCGCGGGCATGCTGGATGGCGTGGCCGGTTTCATGCGCGGCGATACCGGCGGCGGAAACCGATGGCGTGTTGTAGGTTTCGCTCGAGAGGCAGAGGCGCTTGGACTTGGGATCGTAATGGTCCCCCAGCATCCCGTTGATCTCGACAACCTCCACGTCGCTGATCTGCGCGGCGCGCAGGATTTCATGAGCGACTTGCGCGCCGGTCAGATTCGAGGTGGTGCGGATGTTCGAGTACTCCTTAAAAGCGGTGGAAACGCGATGTTGGGCGTAAAATCCCACCACCATCGCGACTACGATCAAGATGATTGCGATTTCAAACATGGTTTCTTCTTACAATGTATTGACAGGAGGAGAAGCGATTTTGTTCAAAACAAAATCTCAGGCGCGTGGTTTCGGTAGATTACGGTGAGAGATGGAGATGCGGTTCCAGGCGTTCATCACCGAAATCGCAAGCGTGAGGTCCACCACTTCGCGCTCGCTGAAATGCGCGGTCACGCGGTTATAGACATCGTCCGGCGCGTGCGTGGCGGAGATATGAGTGAGCGCCTCCGCCCATGCGAATGCAGCTCGCTCGCGGTCGTCGAAGAAGGGGCATTCGTCCCAAGCCACGAGGCAATCGAGCCGTTGCTGCGTCTCGCCCGCGGCCCGCGCCTGCTCGGAATGCAAATCGACGCAATAGACGCAGCCGTTGATCTGCGACACGCGCAATTCCACGAGCGCCTTCAATTTCGGGTCGAGCGCGTTGATGTGCTTGCCCACCGCGGAGAGCATATCCACTGCGTGTTTGTTCTGTTCGTAATAGTTGATGCGTTTGCTCATGGTTGATGAAAGCTAGATTTCGAGTTGCTTGGGGAAGCCCGACAGCAGTTTCACTCCCTTTGCGGTGATGGTCGCATCGTCCTCGATCCGCACGCCGCCGATGTGCGGATAATACAGCCCCGGCTCGACGGTGATCACCTGTCCCGGTTTGAACACCGTGGCCGCGAACCGCGGCTCCTCGTGAATCTCCAGCCCGAGCCCATGGCCTGTGCCGTGGAAAAAGCCGGTCCAGCGTCCTTTTTTCCGTTCGGTGGGATAGCCGCTCTGCTTGAAAAATTCCTTCACCGATTCGTGGATCGTCTTCCCGTCCGCGCCCGGTTTCATCGCCTTGAGCGCGCGCGACTGGCCTTCGAGGACAGTTTCCCAAAGCCGCCGCTGCTCTCCACTCGCCCGCCCGCGCACCACGGTGCGCGTGAGGTCGCCGTAATAGCCGCTCTTCGCGTCGCGCGGAAAAATATCGAGGATGATCAATGAATGTGCGTGCAGGGGCCCGCTGCCGCGCTCGTGTGGGTCGCACGCCTGGATGCCCCCGGCCACGATCGTATTCGCCGGCAGCCCGCCCGCGCGCAACACCGCGGAGTCAATCTCCGCGCGGAGGATTTCCGACGTGAGCGCGCGGCCCGACCAATAAAGCTGCTTTTTCGCGCCGATGCGGGAGGCCTTGAGAACTTCGATCGCTCGCGCCATGCCGCACTCGGTGATCTCCACCGCGCGCCGCATGAGCCGCAATTCCTCCGCGCTCTTGAACTCGCGTTCTCTCCAGAAAAGCCCCGCCTGCGGCGCGAGATGCACGCCCGCTTTCGCGAGTTCATTCGCAAGGCCAAGCGGAAATGACGCGGGGACCAGCGCCTTGCGCACCTTTTTCATTTTCAAAAACCGCGCGACCACCTCGGCAAAACGCGGCTGCCTGCCCTTGGGAAGCCCAAGCTTGCGCGCGATCTGCGACCACGCGACCACTGTGTCCACATCGGCCGTCTTGCGCCCGCGGTCGATCTCGAGGTCGTTCAAAACGATGCTGCGTCTCCCGTTTTTTTCGAGGAAGATGAACGGGTCGGGCGCGAAGAAACGCGTAGCGTAAAGCATGTCGGGGCTGTGTTCGCTATCGGCGACGATGAGGCGAGGCTGGGATCGGGGCATGAGGAATTTATTTTGCCTCGCGGCGGATTTTTACCGCCACGTATTCGGTGTCGGGCAGGATATATTTTCGCAGTTCTATTTCCACCGATTTCAGCGGGAACTCCTTGAGCAGCATCCGCGCGATTTCGTCTGCGAGCGTCTCGACCAGGTTGCGCGTCGCGCGGGAAGCAAGCGCCGTGATGCGGAGGCAGACCCGCGCATAATCGACCGTGTTTTCAATGCGGTCCCCGGTTGTGGATAAATCCCGCCTCGGCCGCAAAGTGAGCGACACCGTGAGGCGCTGCGGCTTTTCCCGCTCCTCCGGGGTGATCCCGATGCGCGCGGACAATTTCAGGTTGGAGATCAGGATTTCGTCGTCCATCGGTCAACCGACGCGGAAGCGGATTTCGCGGATCGTTTTCGCGCCGAATTCTTTTTTCAGCTTCTTCAAAATTTGCGGTTTCAATTCGCGGTCCAGCTCGTAAAGCACGGCGGGTTGGATTACGTTGACATACAGCACGCCTTCCTTCAACCGGTCCGGGCACGAATGGGTGGCGATGAATTCCCCAACGATGTCTTTCCAGCATTGCATCACCTGGGCCTCATTCAGCCGCTCGCCGAGGCCGAGGGCTTCCATGACTTTTTTCACACCCTCGCCGATGGGCGTGGCGGTGTGGGCCGTCATCCTGCCGGGAAGGCCACGCCATTCGGCCAGGACTTTTTCGCGCAGGCGGCGGTTCATGCGCACTGATTTTATACGTGCCATGGGCGGAAGCAAGGCGCGGCGCCTGGGAAAATACAACCTGTGGGAAAAGGGGGACGGCTACACGCCGTCGCTGCCGATGGCCTCCACCGGGCAGCCTTCCATGGCTTCCTTGCAGAGGTTTTCTTCGTCGGCGCTTTCGGGCTGCTTGAAGACGTAGGAATGCCCGCCGTCGTCGTTGCGGGTGAAATTGGCGGGGGCGGTTTCGCGGCACAGGTCGCAGTCGATGCACTGGTCGTCCACGTAGAATTTCCCGGCGACGTTTTCCGGGTATTTGTTTGCTAAATCAGCCATATTGGAATGTTGCGTAAAAAAACGGGTGAGTTGTCAAAAATAAGGAGGTCGCCTTTTATTGCAATCGTTTTTTTAGGCGAAGTCGTGGACGGGAGCGGTTTCGCTTTCCGCAAATCGCGCTTCTTTTTCGCAAAGCGGCGGACATAATGCCGGAAATGAAGTGGTTTTACGCGCTTAACAACCAGAAGATCGGCCCCATCTCCGACAACGAGTTCGATTTCCTGGTGCACCAGAACAAGATCCGGCCCGATACGCTGGTGTGGAACGAAACGATGGCCGGCTGGAAACCGCTGCGCGAGGTGATGCCGCCCGAGCCGACCGCGTTTGTTCCCCCGCCGCCCCCCCTCCCCTCGCGCAACGGCCCCGCGTGGGAGGAGCGCGACCAAATCGGCGGCATCAAGGCGGCGGTGTTCACGGTGATGGAATTGCTGAGGTCCCCCTCCGAGGGTTTCGCGCGCATGAAACAGGAGTCGGACTTTATCGGACCTTATTGCTTCGCGCTGTTTGCGGCGGGGAGCATCATTTTCGCGATGATGGTGTATCACGTCCTGCAATTGCGGGCCGGCGCGGCAAGCCTTCCGTGGCCCGGGGTGTTGTTCGTTTCGAATTACGTTTGCTGGCTTTTTATCATCACGAGCTATTTTTCAACGCCCGTGCTGATCTCTCTCATCATCCTTTTCTTTTCCGCGCTGATCCACGTGTGCCTGGGGCTGGCCGGCGGCTCCAGCCGGCCGTTCGTAACCACGTTCCGTGTTGTGTGTTACAGCGTTGGCGCGAGCGCGGTGTTGCTGATCATCCCCATGGCGGGACTGTTCATTGCCATGGCATTTTACCTTGTTTTAACAGCCAACGGGATCGCCCGGATGCACGAGGTGCCCACCGGGAAGGCAATCCTCGCGCTTACACCCGTCACCGCCCTCACCGTGTTCCTCCTGCTGCACATCCTCGGCGCGTTTTGAGGGGAAAAACGCGGTTGACGCGCCTCGCGAATCCCACAATGTTATTTTTCCCATGACCGACAAAGCCATCGAACCCCTCGTCCCCAAGGAGGGCCTGCACGTCCTGCATTTGTTTTACAAAATCGAGCACGGCCAGTGGCAGCTCGCCACCGCGGAGGAACAGCGCCAGGCCATGACGCGGCTTTCCCAACTGGTCGGCGAAATCCGCGCCACGCCCTCCACGCAACTCCTCATCTTCAGCATGGTCTCGCCCAAGGCCGACATCGGTTTCATGCTGCTCACCCCCGACCTGCACGCCGCGAACCGCTTCGAAAAACGCCTCACCCTCTCGCTTGGCCCCGATGTGCTCACGCCCGTTTACAGCTACCTCTCGCTCACCGAGCAGAGCGAGTACACCAGCAGCGACGAGGAACTCGCCGCCAACCTCGCCGCCGAGGGCGCGGTGAAACCCGGCACGCCGGAATTCGACGCCAAAATGGACGAAATCCGCGCCCGCATGGCGAAATACAAAAAGGACAAGCTCTACCCGAATCTCCCCGACTGGCCGGTCTTCTGCTTCTACCCGATGAGCAAGCGCC
>DASZPK010000497.1:0-15804 GCA_035550335.1 Chthoniobacteraceae bacterium
TGCGCGGCGGTGCAACCCATCTGGCGCGGGGGGCCGCCGCTGGTGACGGATGCCTTCGCGGTGGTGGGCATGGGGGCGTTCCTCGCGGGCACCACGCACGCGCCGATCATGGCGATCATCCTCATCTTCGAATTGACGCTCGATTACCAGGTCATCGCGCCGCTCATGCTGGCCTGCGTGGTGTCGCATTACGTGAGCCTGAGCTTCAAGGAGAAGTCGATCTACGCCGAGTCGCTCAAGCGCAAGGGGGCGGGGGATTTCGACCGGCAACTCGCCTCGCTGAGCGTGGCCGACCTCATGAAGAAGGACCCGGGCACAGTGGCGGCGGACGCGGGCTTCACGGAGATCGCGCAATATTTCGCCACGCACCGTTTCAATTACCTCTACGTGGTCGATTCCTCGCAGCGGTTTCTCGGGGCGATCTCGATGCACGACATCAAAAATTACCTCAACGACGCCGACCTTGCGGGCGTGGTCATTGCGCGCGACATCATGCGCGATAGTTTCCCGACGGTCGCGCCGTATGATTCGCTGGCGGAGGCGCTGGGGAAATTCTCGCGGCATGATGGCGAGCGGCTGCCGGTGACCGATACGAACGCGCAGCTTTTCGGCACGGTATCGAAGACGGACGTGCTGCTCGCATTGGCCGAGCGGGGCAAGACGCCGGTGAATGGAGCGGCGTAAAACGAATGTTAAACTGCGGCGGTGCGGCAAATTCCGGGGAGGATACGCGTCCCGCGTGTCCAGTTTCCGGCGTCTCGCCGGAAACAAGGGAACCGTAGTCTCTTGGACACAACTCCGTATTGCTGGTGAGTGTATGGACATCGAACACACCGCCAGCACGGTTTTGGATCAAAAGTTTTGTCTCCAGACTGCGCCCCTTTTTGTTCCCGGCGGGACGCCGGAAACTGGACACGCGGGACGCGTATCCTCCCCGGAAAGCGCTTGCGACGCTTAGTTTCCCGCGTGCGCAGTGGATGCGAGCGGGGCGCTTGTGGGCGCGCTCTGCGAGGTTGCAGGGGCTGCGGCGGGCGAGGCCGCCGGCGAAGCGGCGGGGGTCGCGGGGACTGCGGAGGGAGTCGTGGGCGAGTTGCCGGCGGGTTTGTGCGTGGCGAGGATCAGCGTCGATTGCGATGCGTAGTGCCGGTAGCCGATGCCGAAATCGAGCGGGATGGGGTGGCTCTTTTTGTATTCGGTGGAGAGCTGGGGCTGGAAGTCTTTCTTGAACAAATCAATCGGCCCCGGGTAGCTGCCGAAGTAGCGCAGCGCCCATTGGTCGGGCGTGAAATAGGAGATCGGGATGCCGGAGTCGTCCTGCACGAGGGTGAGGCTGTTCTTGAGGAGGAAGTTGCGGATCGTCGCGAAATAATTTTCGTGCATGAGGTACGAGGCGGATTTCACGAAGCTGTCGCCGGGGGCGAGGGACTGGCAATATTTCAGGAAGCCGGGTGTGTGCTTGATGCCATCGTCGGAAATATCGGTGTCGAAATAATAGAGCATCTGGGGCTGGGCGGCGTTGGGTTGCGTGAAGGTGATTTTCGCGCCGGGGATGAGGTGGCTTTTCGCGGGATCGTCCACGGGCCGCACTTTGCCGTCGGAATCGATGCCGACGAAGCTCACGTCGTTGATCGTATTGCCCGCGCGCGCGACGAAGATGAGGATGAGCGGGAGCGTGCCGTTGATCTCGTGGTTTTGGAGGTCGTTCTTCATGTCCTTCGTGATGAAGAAGCTGAAGCTGAGCACGGAGTTGAGGGAGTTTTGCAGGTCGTGCAATTCATTGCCGAGCGTGCCGGGCTTGATCTTGCCGATGTCGGGCATGGTTCCGACGGGCTCGATGCCGCAGAGGATGTAGGTCGAGGCGTTGGGGAAGAAGGCGTTTGCGTAGAGGTAATCGGGGCCGCTGAACATGTAAAACAACGGGGCGTTGCTCTTGGAGGCGTCCGGGATGTAGGAGGCGGCCCATGCGCGGACCTTGGCGAGCTGCTTTTTGTCGAGGTCAGCCCATGCGGTGTCGAAGAACTTCGCGTGGTCGGCCCAGGTCTTTTCAGCCGAGGGGACGATGAGCGGCGAATCGGCGGACGGGGCCATGCCGGCGAGGAAACGGGCGACGTCGTTGGGCGTGGCTTTGGAGAGCTCGGCGGGCGAGATGGTGGCCGGCGCTTTTGCAGGAGCGGCAGGAGCCGTGGGAGCAGCAGCACGAGCCGTGGTTTTTTCGGAGTCGGTTTGCGCGGATGCTTTGGCTGCGACAAATACCAGCGCTACCGCTGAGGCGAACGCGAGGATGTTACGTTTCATTGGGTGCATTGGTGAATGAGGCGCTGGGCTTGTTTTTCGGTGACAGGAAATAGATTAGCAGACCGAGAAGGATGGTGGCAAATCCCAAGAGCGAGGACTTGAGGGTGTCGGTATTGCTGAGCATGCACCACATCATCCAGCCACTAATCGCGAGGAAAATCGCCGGGGTCACCGGGTAACCCCAGGCGCGGTAAGGGCGGGACAACCCCGGCTGCCGCCAGCGCAGCACGTAAACGCCGAACACGGCGAGCGCTGAGCAGATGGTGAGGCTGAACTGGATGTAGCTCATGACCTGCTCGAAGGAGGAGGTGAGGATGAGCGCGACGGCGATGACGAATTGCAACACCGTGGCGATGAACGGGATGCCGCGCGCGTTCACCTGCCCGAGCACGCGCAGCGCGCCGAGGTCCTCGCCCATGGTCTCGGTCACGCGCGGGCCGATCCACATCATCGAGCTGACCGTGGAAACCAGCCCCACGCAAATGAAGAGCGCGATGATATTCCCGCCTTGCGGGCCGAAAAGGTAAGTGCCCGCCGCCTGCGCCACCTCGGGCTTTCCTTCCATCGCCGAAATCGGCGCGGCGCGCAGGAACACGGCATTTACCGCGAGATAAAGGCCCGTGACGAGCAGCGTGCCGAGGCCGACCGAAAGCGGGATGCTGCGGCCCGGATTGCGCAGTTCGCCCACGATATAAGTCGAGGCGTTCCAGCCGGAGTAGGAATACATCACGTAGAAGAGGTTCCCGGCGAATGCGCTGCTCATGATCAACCCGCCATCCACCTTCGCGGGCATGAACGAGATGGCTTGCGGTTGTTTAACAAGGAACCCGGCGGCGATGATCACGAGGATCAGCGCAATTTTCAGGATCGTCATCGCGTCCTGGAAGAAGCTGCCGAACTTCAAATCGCGCAGCAGCGGGATCGTGGCGACCACCACCAGCGCCACCGAGAGGACCTCGGGATTCGCCCCCGGCCAGACGCCGTGGATGTAACCGCCAAAAGCCATCGCCGCCAGCGCCACCGGCGCCGCAAACCCGACCGTGGCCGACACGAACCCCGCGAGAAACCCGACCGCCGGGTGGTAGATGCGCCCCAGGAAATTGTATTCGCCGCCGGAACGCGGCAGCGCCGCGCCCAGCTCCGCGTAGGAGAACGCCCCGCAGAGCGCGCACACCCCGCCCACAAACCAGAGCGCCATGATCGAAAAGCCCGTGTTCAGTTTCACCACCTGGAACCCGAGACTCGTGAAAATGCCGGTCCCGACCATATTAGCCACCACGATGGCTGTGGCCGTGAGCACGGAGACGGTTTTTGTGGGACGGTCAGAGCCGGTATTCAAGCGTATGGTGTTTGTTTTAAGGCGTGTATAATAGCCGTGTTTCCATGAAAGGAAAGAGGGGAGTGAAATCCCCCATCCTTACTGTTGCTGCACCGTGATGTCGGTGACGGCGTCGACGCGGAGCTTGAGCGAGTTGGCGGAGTTGTCGATGTGGCCCTCGGCGTGGATGTGCTTGCCGATGAACTGCTTCAATTGCTCGCCGGAGGCGTTGTCGTAGGAAATGAAAAGTTTGATCTGGTCTGGGTCGTCCGAAAATTTCACGTAATGCCCGTGGAAGAGCGGGCTTTCGGTCACACCAGTGGGCGTGCCGTCGAGGATCACTTCCTCGCCCAGGTGCTGCTTGATCGTGGCGGTGTCGGTGACGTTGTAAGTCTGGATGTTGGCGCCGGGCCCCACGACCGTGACTTTCGGGTGCTGGCGCAGGTGGTAGACCTCGTAGGCGAGCGCTCCGAGCGAGAGAATTACGAGCGAGGTCCAGAGCCAGGTGAGATTGCGCCGCTTTTTCTGCGGGGCGTACTCGGGCGCGGCCTCGATCTTGTCGAACACCTCGGCTGCCTCCATGGAACGATGGATGGGCGGGGTGATCGCGGCGGGGGCGGCGGGCGCCTTGCCCTGCGGCACGCGGGTGGAAATGGTGCGGATGTTGCGCGTGGTGGTGCCGCCGACTTTCACGGGGCCTTTGGCGGCGGGGGCCTTGGCGGCGGCCCAGAGGGCGTTGCGCACTTCCTGAGCGCTCTGCGGGCGGGCATTCGGGTCCACGGCAATCATCTTCGAAATGGCGCGCGAGATCGGCTCGGTGATCTCGGGATTGATGCGGTGGAGCGGGACGACGTTGCCGTTGAGATGGTTCTGCACGATCTGCTGGATTTCGTCGGCATCGTGCGGGTAGCGCCCGGTGAGCGCGAAATAGAAGACGCAACCGAGGGAGTAGATGTCGCTGCGCACATCGCTCGGCTGGCGGAGGAGTTGCTCGGGCGAAATGGTGTTGGGCGTGCCGGCCACGGTGCCATCGTCATTGGCCTCCTCCATTTCCATCTCCATGCGGGCGAGGCCGAAATCGAGGATCTTCACCGTGAAGGTGTTGTCCGCGTGGAAGTGGAGCATGATGTTCTTCGGCTTGATGTCGTGGTGCACCAGCCCGCGCGAATGGGCGGCGCCGAGCCCCTTGCACACCTGGTCAACCAGCTCGTAAAAGGTGCGGATATTCAGCGGTTGCTCGGTGACGATGTCATCCAGCGTGCGGCCCTCGACCAATTCCATGACGACGAACGGCCCCTGCTCGTCCGCAGCGATGTCATAAATCGAGACGATATTCGGGTGGTTGAGCGCGGCGAGAATGCCCGCCTCCTTGCGGATGCTCCCTTCGATATCGGCATCCTCGCGGATGCGTTTCACGGCCACCTCGCGGCTGAGCTGCTGGTCCAGCGCGCGGAACACCGCGCCGGAGCCGCCCTGGCCAAGAGGATCCTGGATTACGTATCGCATGGGGAAATTTTTGGTCGTCTGTCTGCCATCCCGTATCGTTTCCGGGGCGGAAAATTGCAACTGTAATTTCTCTTATAACACAAAGAAGTGAAGAGTGAGAGTGGAAAGTGAATGGCGTCGTTTGATTTTGGCGCTTCGTCCGTACGAGGCGCTATTTTCACTCTCCACTTTCACTTTTCACTTTTTCAGTGGCTCGCCGCAAACACCTCGTCGAGCCGCCTGAGCCGGCGGGCGAGATCGCGCGCGATGTTGAGGATGAGGATGCTGTGTTGCGCGGGCATTTTCTGGTAGAGGCGGTGGAAGGCCATCGTCGAAATACTGAAGAGCACCGAGGGCTCGCCCGTCACCACCGTGGCCATGCGCGGGAGGGTGTCGATGATGCACATCTCGCCGAAAAAATCCTTCGCGGTGAGCGTGGTGAGCTCCATGGCGTTTGGCGCGCCGAAATTCTTGATCACGCGCACCGAGCCGGAGCCGATGAGGAAGAGCAGGTTGCTCGCCTCCCCCTCGCGCACCACCACCTCGCCCGTGGCGTGATCGCACCGCACGGCATGATCGAGGAGCAATTCGAGCGCCTCGTCCTGCAACCCGGCGAAAATCGGCACATTCTCCAGTAAGGAAATCACAGCGCTGAATATCGGGGAAAATGACGGCGGTTCAAGGTTCAAAGTTCAAGGTTCAAGGTTCAAGGTCAGGCCGCGCGCGTCCGCGCGATCTTCAACCTCCAACTTTGAATTGCCGCCCTCGTCCTCTGTCCTCGCCTTCGTCGGGTTTGAACTTATTTGGCCGCCAGCGCGGCCTCAATCGCCTGCGTGAGTTCGGGTGAATCCGGAGTGACCTTCGAGTCGTACCAATGGATGATGGTGCCGTCGCGCCCGATGAGGAATTTGTTGAAGTTCCACGTGATCTTGCCGGGGAAACCGGGGGCGCTGGCGAGCGCCGTGTACAGCGGGCTGCGGTTCGCGCCGTTCACATCGATCTTGTCAAACATCGGGAATGTGACGCCAAATTTCGACGTGCAGAATTGCTGGATTTCGAGGTCGGAGCCCGGCTCCTGCTGGCCGAACTGGTTGCACGGGAAACCGAGGATCACGAGGCCCTGGCCCTTGTATTTTTCGTAAACGGCCTCGAGGTTTTTGTATTGCGGGGTGAAGCCGCAATGCGAGGCCACGTTCACGATCAGGAGCACCTGGCCCTTGTAGGGGGCGAGCGTGGTCTCCTTGCTGGCGATGTCCTTGAGCGGGATATCGTAGAGCGAAGCCGGCTTGTCGGAATCGGCGGCAAAGGTATTCATGGCGAGGGCGAGACAGAAGATGGCTGGGAGGGCGAAATTTTTCATGGGACAATGGTGGTGCAGAGGCGGACGGAAGTCAAACGAGAGAGTTTTAGGTGTTAAGTGTTAAGCTTTAAGAGGCAGAAATTCCGCCGTTGTCTTCAAGTCGCTCCCGCGCCCCCGCTGTCTTTTTCTTAAAACTTAAGGCTTAATACTTAAAACTCTCACTTCGCCTGGGCCGTGCCACCCGCATCCTTCGGCGTGTGTTTAGCCACCCACGCGTCATACTCCTTCCGCGGCATGAATTTCAGCGATGCGGAGTTGATGCAGTAGCGCAGGCCGGTGGGAGCGGGGCCGTCGTCAAAGACATGCCCGAGATGCGCGCCATCGACCGCGCAATGCACTTCCGTACGCACCATGCCGTAGCTGGTGTCCTTCGTCTCGGCCACGAATGCCGGCTCGATGGGCTTGGTGAAACTCGGCCAGCCGGTGCCGCTGTCGAACTTGTCCTTGCTGTCGAAGAGCGGCGTGTCGCTGCACACGGAGAAATAGACACCGTCGGCGTGGTTGTCCCAAAAAGCATTGTGGAACGCCGGCTCGGTGCCTTGCTCGCGCGCCACGCGGTATTGCTCGGGCGTGAGGAGTTTTTTCCACTCGGCGTCGGTGTGTTTGACGGGCGTTTTCGCCATGTCGATCACCGCGTTGGAGGGGAGCCCGCAGGCGGATTTGCCATCGATCGAGCATGAGGCGCCGGTGCCGGTGAGGAGGGCCGGCGTATCGGAACCGGCGGCGCGGGAGGGAGAGGGTGAGGAGTCAGTGGGTTTCATATCGCTGCTTTGCAATTTGTACAGGCCAAACGCGCAGAGGACCGCTGCGAGGGCGAGGATGGGGTTGAGGCGGCTTGGTTTCATGTGGGCGTTGCCTGGATGGGTTAATGTAACATTTTTACCGTTTTTGCAAGAGGTGGCCACCCTGCGGTATCGAGGCGGCTTCCTCTTGTTATGCGCCCGGCGCGCCGCGGCGGATGCATGCGGCGTGTCGTGGGGATTAGGAACAATTACCTAGTGGAAATCCCCTAGGCTAATCTTCTTCCTTATCGAGCCGCGGTTTTGTTTTATCACAGGACATGAACCCCTATACGCGCGCTCATGTGGTGATTCCCGGCGACCTCACGCAGCCGGTCAGGGAAGCCTTGGTCCGGAACCTGATGCGACTCTACAACGGCGAGCCCAAGGGGCATCCCGCCCACGGCCGCTTCGTCATCAGCACCAACGGCCAGTGGGAACTGGAGATTGAGACCAACCTGCGCTCCGGCATTGAGTATAAAGGCCGGCTTTCGATCCACTGCTTCTCGCCCGCCTGGCAGCCCGAGGCCCATCGCCGCGCAGGACGCAGGACGCATCATTGGCACTGAATTGGTTCAAGGTTTCAGGTTCAATGTTCAAGGTTTTTCCGAGTCGGAGCGCGGGCTGGTTGTTTGCCGCACCTTAAACTAATGTTTTGGCCTTCGCAGCGGTTGGTCGACCGTGTGAAACAGCGCCGCCGCCAACATGATCGCCATCGCGATGTAAACCGGCGCGTTCAGCGTGTGGAAAATCCGCCATGTATAAGCGATCGATGGCACGTGCACCAGGTAGAGCGGATAGCTCAGGTCGCCCAGGTAGTTCAGGAATTTCGCCACGCCTTTGTCCAGCGGGAACCGGCGGGCGTTGATCATCACCATGGCCACCGCCGCAAGCGTGAGCGGGGCATAATAGCCGCCGAGCTGGTTGTTGCGGCAGATCAGGAACACCGGCACGCATACGAGCGCCACCTGCGCCGCCGCGCTGTCGCGCGCAAAATAAAACGCAAACCCCAGCAGCCACGCCCACAGGAACGCTCCCGCCGAGAACCCATAGAGCTGCCGCGCGTAGCTCCATGTCGGGCCGTCCCAATTCGGATGCCACCCCGTCCAGTACACCGCGCCCGAGACTGCGATCAGGATCGATAGCACGACCAGCGGCGTCCTTTTGAACAGCGGCGCGAATAAATAATAAAATACCTCGATCGATAGCGTCCACAACGGGCTGTTCGCCCAAGGCACCTTGATGAAAAACCCCTGCAGCAGGAAGATGCAACCCACCACGGAAGCCGCTGACGGCCTCTCCACGGTTTGCAGCGGCCACACCACCTCAGGCCCCATGAAATAAAGCAGCGCGCTCAGCACCAGCACCGAGAAATAGAGCGGGTAAATGCGCATGTAGCGCCTTACGAAATAGCCCTTCGGCTTTTTCTCGATGGAGTTCGCGATGCTGTAGCCGCTGATCAGGAAAAATCCCACCACCGCCGCCAGGCTCCCAAGTTCCCAGAATTGGTACCACGGGTCGAAATGTTGTACCACATTGTTAAAATGCGAGAACATGACCACCACCGCCAAAACGAACCGCACCCCGCCCAGCACCGCCCATTCATTGGGCGCGCGTTCGGGCGGTTTCGGTTCCAGCGGGGCGGAGGGTTCCGCCGTGGGGGCATCTGGCGTGGGGGAAGGGGTGGACACGCCGAGAAATCCAAACCAGAAAGCAATCCCCGTCAAGGGTGAAACCGGCACGGCAGAGGGCCGGCATGGGAAATTGCCGCGCAAGGATTTGAACCTTGACAAAGAGATTCAGAATCTCTTGTGCTACCGTTACACCACGCGGCAGTGATGAAGGGGTGTAATTTGCACGGCACACCGTGAAATTGCAACTCGAGTTTTTTTGAGAGGCCGAGGGGCGAGGGCGGCAATTGGAAATTGCAAATCCGCCTACTTGCCCAGCGGATACGACACATGCGCCCCCGCGGGCGGCGTGAACTCAAACGTCCCCGCCGGCAGCGACGCCAGCCGGTGCACATTCTTGTAAGTGGTCACCACATGATCGCCGTTCTGCTGGAAAAGCTCCACCTTCTGCACGAGGTAATCGTTGTCCATCCACACGAACACATGGTCGACCACCCGCTTCAGGTCGGGCCGTTTCGGGCTGAGCTGGAACTGGTAGCCCTGCGCCTCCTTGATCACGTGGAAATTGTAATACTCCTCGATGTGCTCGAAATTCAGCCCGGCCATGAGTGCCGAGAGCGAATCGTTCAGCGCCTTGCGCTGCCCGATGTCGAACTTCTCCGCCTCGTTGAAATTCGGGAAGTAGGCCCACATCGTCTTGCCGTCGCTCACGTTCAGGCTCGGGTTGCTGCCGGTCACCTCGCGCCGGAATTTATCGGGCGCCTCGTAGGAGACCTTCCCCTCGCTCGAAAGCGGTTTCACCAGAAGGCGCGAGGTCTTTTCCTCGGTGAACTCAGCGGTTGCCGCGGGGAGCTTGTCCCGCAATTCCTGCAAATGCTTGAGCAGCGCCGCGACATCGGCTGCGGGCATGTCGGCCGCCTTCGCGGTGAAGACGCCCGCGAGCAGGCAGGCGATGCAGAGGATGACGCTAATTTTCAGTCTTTTTCCAAATTGGGACATAGTTAAACCATTGTTCCGGGTGTTCGCGGATGATAGCCTCAAAAGCCGTCGCGACAAGCTGTGTGTTTGCCGCAAGCCCTTCCCTCTGGTCATCGTATCGCCGCATCGGGATGGCCTTCTCCGCGAACGCAAGGTAGCGACCTTTTTTGTTTTGTAAAACGAAAGCGGGGAGCACCGTGGCATCCGTGTGCTGCCAGAGCAGCGCCGGCGCCGTGGAGAAGCAGGTCTCCTTCCCGAAAAATTGCACCGGCGTCCCTGATCCCGCATAGGGCCGGTCGACCAGCATCGCCACGCCCTCGTTGTTGCGCAGCGTCCGGATCATCTCCACGAATGAAAACTGGTCCGACGAGCCGACCATGATCGTCTTGATCCCCAGCCGCCGGCGGTAACTGTCGCGCCACCGGGTGAGCTCCGTGGTCGGTTCCTCGAGCGAGACCACCGTGAGCGGCACCTTCATCAGCGCGAGGAGGATTCCCCCGAGCTCCCAATTGCCGATGTGCGCCGTCACGAAGATGACCCCCTTGCCCCGCTCGAACGCCGCCTTGATCAGGTCGTCCCCGCTCCGCTCCTCCTGCAACCGCTGCGCGCGCGAGCCATCGCCGCACGTACAGTAAAAATAATCCGCGAGCATCTTCACGAAGTTCTCGAAATTCTGCTGGCAGAGATGGTCCAGCGCGCTTCCTTCCTTCCCCGACACCAGTCGCAGGTTCTCCCGTTGGGCCTCTCGCGATTTCTTTTTCATCGCATAGCTCATCCGCCCGATCCAGCCCGCGAGCACTTGGGCGATGGGCCTCGGCAGGATGTTGGCGAGGTAGTATGCGGTGCGGAACGTGCCGAGGTTGTAGCACGGATTCGGGCTCATTTGCCGCCCTTCCAGACGTACGCAGGTAGAATGAAAAACACCGTCGAGAACAAACACCATCCCACCCCCAGCGCACAGACCAGCCCGAGCCACATGAGCGATGGATTTTTCGCGAACCCGAGCGAGCCGAAACCGCACACCGCGGTGAGCCCGCTCAAGAGCACCGGCTTGAGAATCGTGGCGAAGGCCAGCTCACGGTCGCCCGGCTGCCGCACCGCGAGCAGCATGTAGATGCCGTAATCCACCCCGACGCCCAGCACGAGCGGGAAGGCGAGGACGTTGAACAAATTCAGCGGGATATGGAAGAGCTTGAGCGACGCGATCATCCCGCCCACCGAGAGGAACAAACTCAGCATCAGCACGAACAGCGGGAAAAACCGCCGGTAGAGGAAGATGAGTAACACGACGTTAAACAGCACCATCGCGATGCTCAACTGCGCCAGCTTCCCGTCGAGATACCAGTGCTCCGGCGTGCCTCGCGACCAGGGGATCAGGTTCGCCTGCGTGTAGCTCCAGCCCGAGATGTGGATCGGCAGCGGCTGCTTGTCCGGCCCCGGCGTCTCCAGCGCCTGTTGCAGCGCTTCCCTTGCCTTCACGGAATTAACCGGCGCTTCCGGCCACACGTACGCGAGCGTCACGTTGGGGTCGGTGCCGAAGAATTTGTCGAGCAGGAACCACCAGATCGAGTTTTCCGGCAGCTTGCGCCAGTCGAGCAGGTCCTTGTTCCCCTTCGCCACCGTGTCGAGCTGGTCGAGGAACGTGAACGATTTCTTGAACGGGCCCGGCTGCAAGCCCTCCGCGTCGATTGCCTTCGTGAGCGCATCGCGCGCGGCGGCGAAATCGACGCTCTTGAGCTTGCCCACGTTTTCCTCCTGCACTTGCGGCGAAACCGAGAGCATCGGCGGCGTGTTGAAACGGTCGATCCCGTGCCCCACCGACTCCTGCCAATGGTCGCGCAGGCGCGTCCAGGTATCGGCGAGTTGCTCCGGGCTGCGCGTGTCCACGAACACGATCACCGGGTCGGTGCGCCCCATTTTTTTCGAGATCGTCTGCAAGGCGAAGCCCGCCTGGCTGTTCTTCGGCTCGAGCGTGCGCAGGTCGGCGACGAACTTCAATTCCCCCTTGGGCGAGTACGCCACCACATTCAGCAGCACGAGGAAGGCCCCCGTGGCGAGGAAGATCGCCTTGGGCGAGCGGAACACCAGGGCCACATACTTGCGCAGCACGTCGAAAAGCCAGTCATGCTCGCGCGGCACATGTTTCGGCCCCATGAAAACAAAAAACACCGTCATCATGAAAAACGCCGCGAGCAGGATGCCGATGGCGATGAGCACGCCGAGCTGCGAGAAGCCCGCGCAATCGCTCAGCACGAGCGCCACGAACCCCGCCGCCGTCGTGAGCGCGCCGTAAATGATGCCGCGCCCGAGCTGCCGCACCGCGCCGGCCACCGCCTCCTCGTGGTCCTTCCCCAAGTGGCGCTGTGCCTGGTAAGTCCCGTACAGCAGCATGCCGAAATCAACCCCCAGCCCCACGAGGATCGAGCAGAAGCCGATCGTGATCCCATTCAACTCATGGAAAATCAGGAACCCAGCCGTCACCGCCACGATGCAGCAGAGCAGCAGCACGTGCATGATCGCCAGTAGCGGACGCACCCGGCGAAACCCGATGAAAAACACCCCCGCCACCAACGCCACCGAGCCCGCCAGCGTGGATATGACATCCTGCTCCATCCCCTTCGACATTTCCGCGACATAAGGCGTGCGCCCCGTGAGCAAAATCCGCGGCGTGAAAGTATGCGAGGAATCGGACTTCCACCCGGCGTAAACCCGCTTTTCGAAATCCTTCACCGTCGCCATCATCTTGCGGCAGTCCCCCACGGCGAGCCCCGTCTGGTTCGTGATCACGAACACCATGTGCAGCGACCCGTCCGGCGAGACGAGCGAATCCCCCTCGTCCGCCGCGCCGGAGCCGAAGAGCGGCTTGAGCGCCGGGAAGGTGACGCCGAGCGGGTCGAGGTTCAACTGCACCTCGGCCACCAGCGACCCCGCCTCCATCTCGCCTTTCAATTTGTGGACACGGTCGCGGATCGCGTCGGGTTGGAGCTTCGCAATCGCAGCGTCGAAATCCGCCGGCTGCATGTTCATGAGCAACGGCACGGCGAGCGCGGGAATGTCGGCGGCGTTCGTCTCATCCTGCACCCCTTCCACGGGCGAGCGTTCCATGACCCGCTGCACCCATGCGTTCGTGCCAGTCATCTCCTTGCGCAGCATCGAGGCGAAGTATTTCGTGAAATCGTCCACCGCCTCCTGGTGCTGCCCCGTGTCGTCGTAAATCGCGAACGTGAGCTCGCGGTTCTGGCTGAAATCCTTGTTGTACGTCTTGAGCCCCTGCACCGAGTCGAAGCTCCCCGGCAGGAGGTTCAGCACCTCCGAATCGAGCGGATGATAGAAAAACACCAGCGTGGCGCAGGCGACGACGAGCAGCCCCAGCATGGCGTAAATCGTGCCCCTGCGATGCGTGACAAAATAGGCGATCTTGCGGTCAAAACTCATGTTGCTGCTGCCCGATGAGTCTTAACGGCTGAAATGAAAATTGAATTGTTCCTTGCTGCGCGGGAACGTGATTCGCACGCTCACCGGCTTGCCGCCCGCGATCTCCACGTCCGCCGTCCATTCGCCCGGCTTCTGCGATTGCAGCGTGGTCTTTGTGTCGCGCGCGTGGATTGCCGCCACCCCCGAGAACACCTCGTGCAGCGCAAACCAGCTTTTCAGCGGGCCCACCGGGTGGTTCGCATCCCCCTGCCACGACATCCGCGCAAACGCCGCCTCCGCGCGCCCCTTGTTCCCCTCCTTGCGAAGCTTGAGGATCGGCAGCCCGGGCCCGGTCATGAAATCGAGCTGGAAATCGGCGTCGCCATTGCGCGTGACAACCGTTTCGCCGATCATCGAGCGCTTCGGGCTCACGTATTGCAATTGCCCGATGAGCGTCTGCCACTGCGCCGTGGGTGTGATGAACTGGTAGGTGGAACAGCCCGCGAGCAGGACGCAGGCGGCGAGGAGGAGGGTGGGAAGTTTACGCATGGCTTGTAGTGTGTTGTTTAAATCGTGATTGCTTTATCTGGCGGATGCAACGGCTTCTTTATTCATCGCCATTGCGTCTTTCGGGTCAAGCGTCAGCCGCGGACAAAGCGGCAGCCAGCGTTGCAGAAAAACCACGAGATAGAAAAGCTCCATCCGCCACCAGAGGGCGAAACTGGCGCTGAGGTTCCCCGCCAGCACGGCATTCACCGCCGGCGCAAGCTGGAAATGCTTGGTGGGACTGGTGATCACCTCGATGAATTGCGGCTTGTACCAATTCGTCACGAAGCGCAGGTAAAGGTTCATCACCCGCTGCAAGCCGCGCTCGTATTTGCGGAACTCCCCGGCGCGGCGCCCCGGGCTTTTCAAAGCCGCGTCGATCGCATTCGCCGCATCCTCCCCCGAGCGGATCGCGAGGAAAACGCCCGTGCTGAAAATCGGGTCGATGAACCCTGCTGCGTCCCCAGCGAGCAGCCAGCGGTCGCCCGTGAGGCTTTCATTGCGATAGGAATAATCGCTTGCGGGATAAACGGAACTCACCCGCTGTGCGCGCGACATGCGGCTCCAGATCGTCGGCTGCTCGCGCAGGCAATCCTCCATAGCGGCTTCGGGCGTCTTTTGCATCGCCTTGAAATCGGCGATGTCCATCACCATCCCGATGCTCATTTTCGTGGGCGAGAGCGGGATCATCCAGAACCACCGGTCGCGTCCCCGGATGAGCCGGATCAGCGTGCCATCGATCCCCGCGTCGCGGTCCACGTTTTCGTAATGCGCATAGACCGAGAACTTTTTCAGGTCTTCGTAGCCGCGCTTCAGCTTGAAGAAATTCCCGATCACCGTATTGCGCCCGCTGCAATCAATGACATACCGCGCGCGGATTTTTTCCGGACCAGCGCCACCGCTGATCGCGAGCGCCACCTCCTCGCCGCCGAACTCCAGCCCATCCACCTTCGTCTCCTCGCGCACCCCGGCGCCGCTCTCAGCGGCGTGGTCGAGCAAAACTTTGTCAAACTCCGCCCGCTCCACCTGGTAGGCGCAATGATACAGGAGCCGGAAACCTTCCTTGAAATGGAACTTGATCGAGCGCGCCCCGCACGCCGCGGTGATCTCCCCGCCGTGCTTCGGCTGGAAACGGGCGTCGATCTTGTCGCGCAACCCGAGCCGGTCGAGCGCCTCCATCGAGTAGGGCAGGAGCGATTCCCCGATGTGAAAGCGCGGGAACTTCTCCTTTTCGAGCACGATCACCTTGCGGTTGCGTTTGGCGAGCACCGTTGCGGCAATGCTCCCCGCCGGCCCTCCGCCTATGATTGCAACATCGTAAAGTGACTCCATGAACGGCCTAACTTAGCAGCGATTTTTGCGAAGGGAAGCAATCGGTTTTTGGAAAGGTTTGTAGCGGATTTCGCAACGCGCCGCGCGGCTTTCGTGCAGCCGCCCGCGCGCGGACGCTACGTATGCGAATTACACAACGCTCCCGCACGTGTTGTCATCCTGAGCGAAGCGCAGCGAAGTCGAAGGACCTCCCGCTAACAATCGCGCTACCGCTTTGGATTTCGCTCCCCGCGCTTTTTGTGCCTTGACGCCGGCGCGCTCTTGGATGAACAACCTATTGCGCAATACGCATATGGAAGAAAACCCATTCTACGATGTGGTCGTCATCGGCGGGTCGCTGGCCGGCTCTTCCGCGGCCACGCTTCTGCTGAGGAAGAATCCCGGCATCCGCGTTTTGATCATCGAGAAATCCGAGCGCTTCACGCGCCGCGTCGGCGAGGCCACGGTCGAGATCAGCGCCTATTTCCTTGGGCGCGTCCTCGGCATGACTCAGCATCTCAACGACAAACACCTTGTCAAACAAGGCATGCGCTTCTGGTTTTCCAACGACCAGGTGAAGGCGTTCGACGAAGCGAGCGAAATCGGCGGGCGCTACCAGGCGCGGCTCCCTTCCTACCAGCTTGACCGCGCCGTGTTCGACGAGGAAGTGCTCCGGCGCGCCTGCGC
>DASZPK010000498.1:0-2108 GCA_035550335.1 Chthoniobacteraceae bacterium
CTCGAGGCCTTTTCCTATTCCGTCGCGCACGACCTCCGCGCGCCGCTCCGCGCCATCGCCGGTTTCAGCACCATCCTCTCCAACAAATACACCGATAAACTCGACGAGCAGGGCGTCGATTTCCTCACGCGCATCCAGAACCAGGCGAACCGCATGGGCACGCTCATCGAGGACCTGCTCAAGCTCTCGAAATTTTCGCAGTCCTCCCTCAACCGCTCGGAGGTCAACCTCAGCCGCATGGCCAACGGCATCCTCTCGAATCTTCGTTCCCATGCGCCCGAGCGCAACGTGGCATTCAAAGTGCAGGAGAGCGTCGAGGCCGCCGCCGATTCCGTACTCATCGGCGTCGTCCTCGAAAACCTCCTCTCAAACGCTTGGAAATACACCTCGAAGCAACCCGCCGCCGTCATCGAGTTCGGGCACGACCTGAAAGCCGGCCATTACTTCGTGCGCGACAACGGCGCCGGCTTCGACATGCGCATGGCCGACAAACTTTTCGCCCCGTTCCAGCGCCTCCACAGCGAAGCCGATTTCCCCGGCCACGGCATCGGTCTCGCCACCGTGAAACGCATCATCCAGCGCCACGGCGGCCGCATCTGGGTCGAAAGCGAGCAGGGCAAGGGGACGACATTCTTCTTCACGCTCCCCTGAGCGCGACCTGGCTCTCGCGATGAATAAGAAACTCCTCGCCATCATCGCCTTTGCCGCACTGTCTCCCGGCGCGATCCAAACTGCCTCCGCAATTCCCGCGTTCCCCGAGGTGCGTTACTCCTGGCGCATCGGCTACCACTTCTCCGCCATCACTCGCGCTGACGGCATTCATTTCACGGTGAATCTCGATCCTGCCGCGGCCGCCGCCTTGTCACAAGGCTCAGCTGAAATTCGTCTCTCTTCTCCGGACGATTGGGAGCCGTTACCGGTCATAACCAAAATCAAAATCGCGACCGAGTCACTTCCCGGCGGCCGCAAGCGGCTCGATTTCACCGTCCCCGCATCGCTCATTCCCCGCGCTTACTTGCGGGTGTATTCGGAGCCAATGTCCGTCGATGACGGAATCCACCAGGTTGCCGGGTACACCTTCCAACTCAGCCGCATCCAGCCGCACTGATTATTTGCCCTGGCCTTACTTCAGCGCCGCCCACACGCGATGCACATCGTCGTGGTCGTCCAGCGACTGGAGGAACTCGCCCACCTCCGCCTTGTCCTTGTCGGAAAGTTCCGGGAATTGTTTCGCCACATAACCAAGCTCGCTCGTGACCACCGTCCACCCATTCGCCGCCAGCCATTTCGACACCGCCGCGGTTGCCTTGCTATCCGTGATGAACCGCGCTCCGGTCCGGTCCGCGGGAATGTCATCGTTCTGCGCGTGCGTTAGCGGCTCTACCTCATTTGCGCCCGCCTCGATGGCCGCGCCCTCGATGTCGATGGCCGCGTCGGGATGGTGCGCCTCGACGAGGCCCACGTGGTCGAATAAAAATTTATTGCTCCCCGGCGCGCCAAGCTGCGCGACATCCTTGAACAGCCGCCGGATTTCAGGCGCCGTCCGGTTGTTGTTATCCGTAAGCACCTCCACGATCACCGGCACCTTATGCGGCGCATACCCCTCGAAGACGATATGGTCCATCACCAGCTTCTCCTCGCCGATGCCCGCGCCTTTTTTGATTCCGCGTTCGATGGCATCGCGCGTCACGCTCGCCCTGCGCGCTTTTTCCACTGCCGCAAAAAGCCGCGCGTTCCCCGCCGGATCAGGCCCGCCGAGCTTTGCGGCGACCATGATTTCCTTCACAAGTTTGCTGACCATCTGGCCTTTTTTGAGGCCTGCGACTTCACGTTTGGCTTGGAGCCATTGACGACCCATATCGCTTATTTGTAGCGATTGCCCGCCGCGTAATCAACAGGGAACCTGCGCCTTGCGCGAAAAACCCGCGCCCTACCGGAACGTCACCACCACGTACGATGTCTTCCCCCCGCGATAAATCAAAAATAGCGCCTGCGGCGTCCCGGCAGGCAGCTTCTTCGCGATCAATTCGAAATCGGAAGCCGATATCAACGGCACGTGGTCGATCTCCTCGACCACATCCCCCACCTGCAGCGACCCCGGGATTTTC
>DASZPK010000499.1:0-7250 GCA_035550335.1 Chthoniobacteraceae bacterium
GGCAGCTTGAGCCAGTCGCTCCACTTGACGGGGACCATCGATTCGCCGTCGATGTCGAGCGCGGTGGCGACGTTCGTCGCCATCTGGCAGAAGGCTTCCGCCGGCGTGCGTACGTTGATGGCCTGCCAGTTGCGGTTCAGCACCAGGACGGTTGGGTTGTGCAGTATGTCGTTCATAAATTGTGTGTTGTTTGATTTTGTTTAAAAATGACTGAAAGGACCGAAGGGACGGAAATGTTTGCGCGTGACCATGGTTTCGGTCCGTGGCCGCGCCATGCCGGCGCGGGCGGTTGAGGGCAACCGCCCCTACCGGTCGATAGCGTGCGCGTGTTTCATTCCACGCGCACGCTAATCCTTGTAAGGGTCCACGATGTCGTGGCCGGCCATCGCGACGCCCAGGGGGCGGAGCGTGTGGAGCACACGGATCGTGCCGGCGTGCGCGTGGAGCACTTCCGGCAGGCGGCGGTACGCCTGCGGCGCCTCGTCGAGGTCGCCGCCGCGGAGGACGACGCCCTTTTCGTGGAGCCAGCGGACCATTTCATCGTGGCGCACGAGGCCGGGCTTGCGGATGCGCTTTCCATCCTCGTTCACAAACTTGCCCTTGGCCGCGGTGCGCGACATGATGCGGCCCGCGCCGTGCACGGTCGAGTAGAGCGCCTCGCGCGAGACCTTCGAGTCGACTCCCTCGATGATCACCGCGTCGTCGCCCATGCTGCCGCCGACGAAACCTTTCTGGCCCGGGAATGCCGGCGTCGCGCCCTTGCGGACGACCCAGTAGGTTTCGCCGTCGTGCTCCTCGCGCCATGCGAAGTTGTGGTGGTTGTGCACCTCTTCCTCGATGGCGGCCTGCAGGATTTTTTGCACGACGTGGCGCGCGACGTATTCGCGGCCCGCGTAGGCGTAGCGCCCCGCGAGGGCCATGCCGGCGAGGTAATCCTGGCCGACCTGGCTCGTTTCCTCCACGACGGCCGGGGCGACGTCCATGCCGTCCTTGCCGCCCGCTTTGTGCAGGAAATGCGTGGCCGTCTTGTGGCCGAGGCCGCGCGAACCGAAGTGCACGCCTACCCAGACGCGGTCTTCCTCGTCGACGAAGACATCCACATAGTGGTTGCCGCTGCCGACGGTGCCGAGTTGCGACTGCGCGAGCGCCTTGAGGTCCTTGAACGGCGCGACGCTCCATGCCGGGTCGTCGAACAGCTCGTGGTCCACCTGCGTCTTGTTCTTGCGGCCTACGCCGAAGGAAATGTCGCGTGCGACATCGTCCATGATTGCGTTGATTTTTGGCGCGATATCGGCGCCCGTGGCGTCGGTGCGGATCGCGAGGTTGCCGCATGCGATGTCGAAACCGACGCCCGAGATGGAGATGAGGTCCTTGTAGGCGACTACGCCGCCGATCGGCTGGGCGTAACCCTTGTGGCCGTCGGCGCAGAGGACGCCGAGCGCGCCGCCGGAGGCGACGCAGCGGTCGATCTGCGCGATGGTGGCTTCGTCGTGGTCGCCGAAGATTTTCGTGCTCATGGTGTTTGGTTTTGGTTGTTAGTCTAATTGTTTTTCTTTCGATCCCAAGTCTGCTTATCGCATGCCTCGCCTGCGAAGCTGGAGCTTCGAAGACAATTGCGTTCCCAGGCTGGAGCCTGGGAACGAGGGACGCGCGAAGGCGCGGGCGGTGTTTGTTCTTTTTTGCCCCGAAGTGAAATACGGGAGTCTGTCGTGTTTGTGGTTGTTTTCGTTTGTTATACGCACTGGCTTTGGAAGAAGCGGTCGAGTTCGTGGAACTCGAGGGGCGCTTCCTCCGCGGGCAGCACGAGGCGCATTCGCGCGAGCTCGGCGTTGATGAAGTGGTTGAGCACTTCGATCTTCGCGCCGAGGTCGAGTTCTTCGCCGGCGGTCTTGCGGGCGAGCAATTCGGCGATGGCGAGCAGGACCAGCGGGTCGTCGACGACGTGGTAAACCAGCTCGGCGAACTCCATCGGCGGCTGGCCGAGGCCGCGCTCGATCCACCGGCACGCGAGGAGCGGGCGCAGGACGTAGAGATACTTCTTGAGGCGGACTTCTTCGCCCTTGAGGTATTGCTTTGCCTGGCCGGAGGCCATGTGCAGGTAGTGCGCGAAGCAGCGCACCGGCGAGTAATAGCCCGCGGCGAGCTGCCGGAAGCCGGAGAGGAATTCGCCATCCTCCGCATACACGATCGGCGACTTAAGCCACTCGAGAAGCGGCGGGTTGGACTTGCGCAGGAGGCGGAGCGCCTTGCGGAGTTCCCAACCGCCCATGTCGAGTTCGTCGGTGATCGGGCGCTCGATGACGTCGCGGTGGTTTTGCACCGAGAGGTACCAGTCGCGCGGGTGGACGTAGAGGAAGCGGACGTCGTAATCGCTGTCGCGCGAGGGGAAGCCCCATGCGCGGCTGCCCGATTCGCACGCGTAGAGGACGCGCACGTCGTGGGCGGATTCGATCCGGGCGAGTTCATCGCGGATGCGTTGTGAAACATTGTTGTGGTCCATAAATGGACTCCTTTCGAGGTTGAGGGTTGGGTTGGTTGCAGGGAAAAGTGAGACACGGCTTGTCTGCCTCGCGGTGCGCGTTAGAATCGTGCGATGGCTGACACCATCCAAATCGTGAGCTGGGCGTTGCAGCAGTCGTGCAAATTGCGCACGGGCGCTGCAGCGGCTAATCCGAAGGCGGCGCTGAATGCGACTTGCGACGCGCGCGTTTATTCGGATGCGTTTCGCAGGCCGCCGGGCGAGCGCTCGGTGTATGGAAATGTGTGCGTGACCGGCTACGGCCTCGCGGAGACGGCAAAGGAAAAGCCGGTGGCTTATCCGTGGAGCGGGCTTGTCGTGCCGGAGGTGTTCCGGGAAATCGGCGGCGCGGAGGGGCTTTTCGCCATGTGCGCGAATTGCCCGGCGAATGTCATCCCCGCGCGGGTGGCGAATTGTACCGGGACGATTTATGTTTCGCCGGACTCCGAGGAATTGGACAAGCGATTGCAGCGGCTGATCGTTTATCGCGGGGTGAGGCGCGAGTTTTCCGAGGTGTTCGCGAAGACGACGCCGGTTTGGTTTGGGTTGTGGACGGCTTCGCCGCTTTCGGCGGAGGCGATCCGGATTTTAAGAATTTTGTTCAGCGCGTTGTCGGAGGGGGATGGCGGGAAAGGGGAAGCGTCGCACGATTTCAAAAATTTTCTCGGGGCGCTCGAAATCGCGGAGCAGCGCTCGATCCCGCTGCACGTCTCGCTTGCGCCCCCGGGGCACACGGATTTTGGCATTTACACCGTGTTTCCGCATTGCCCGTTTTGCAAAGCCGGGGCGGATGTGGAGCGCTGGAAGGGGGCTTATCCCGCGGAGCTTTATACGTGCGAGGTCTGCGGCACGCGCTATTCGCCTGTAGAGACAGCGACGCGGGAGAAATTCGATATCGGATTGCGCGAATTGCGCGAGGTGATGGGGCAGGCGGAATTCGAGGCGCTCGCGGTCGAGTATTTGGTGGATCGCGGGGCGTCGCGCGCGGAGGCGAAGCGAATCGTGCACGACGAGGAGGCCGCGGAACGCGCCAAGAAGGAAGAGTGGAAAAAATCGGAACTGCTCGCAGGGTTGCGGCGAAAGTTTTTGAAGGAGGTTATCCAAAAGGGGCTGGTGAACCGTTGCAAGTCGGGCAACGAATACGATCATCCCGAGTTTGATGCGCGGGATTTTGCGGAGGTGCTGGCGCGATGCGCGCGGACCGGGGCGGGGATTTCCTCGATGTGGCGGTTTTGCGAAGGGACGCTTGATAAATCGGTGGATAAGCCGGCTGATCCGGCGGAGGTGCTAAAAGAGTGGGATGAACCCGGGTGCCTGTTCGGCGCGGTGTTTGAAACGCCGGAGGAGGTGCTGATGGCTTATGCGGCAGCGGGCGGGGGTTAACGTTGTTTTACAGCCATGCGGGGCCCGCCCGTTTTGAGGCGGACGGGCCCGGTTGATGGTTGTCGTTTGTTTTACAGCTCGACCTTCTCGATGGCGCTGAGCAGCGCGCGCTTGTCGGTGTCGAGCACCTTCAGGATTTCCATGGTCTTGTCGGAGAAACCGGCGAGACAATGGATGTTGCGCTCCGGGAACTGCAGGGTGCCGTAGCCCTGGAGGTCGAACGAGAAGATCTTCGGGTCTGCGCCGTGGAGCTTCTTGTAGGCCTCGTAGGACTGCGCTGGCACGTTTCCACCCATCCACGCCTGCATGTCGGAGAGGATGATGATGCGGTCGTACGCGCGGTTGGCCGTGCGGAAGATCGCGTGGAAGTTCGTGCCGGCGGCCTTGCTGTTGCGGGCGAGCCAGTTCGCGATGGTGAGCGTGCTGTCGCGCTTGTTCACCGAGACGTACTTGGCGTCGTCGCTGAAGAGGAGCACGTCGGCACTGCACGCCTTCGCCAGGGTCGCTGCGAAGAGCGAGCCGATCTTGATCGGGCGGCCCTGCATGGAACCCGAGCCGTCGAGCGCGATGAGCGTGCGGCCGTCGAACTGCGGCACGTTTTGCAGCGAGAGATCGACGGCGTCGCTGAGCGCGCTGATCACATCGCTCGCGCCGGGAAGGTTGGCGCCTTCGAGGGCGTCGAGCGCGGTGACGTAGCGGAACGGGAGCACGAGCGATCTGCGGATCAATCTTTCATCGACCAGCATCGCGATGGCGTCCCCCGTGATCTCCGGCGCGGACTGGAGGATGTTGCGCAGGTTGCGGAGCAGCGCGAAGTAACCGATTTTGCGGTCCTTCACGAGCTTGACCCACGCCTCCTTCTTCAGTTCGGCGGCCTCGTCCTCGTTTTCCGCGGCTGCGCCGGCCTGCGTGAGCTTGGTTTCCCACGTTTCGGCGGGCGCGAGCGTGCCGTCGACGAGCTTCTTGAGCGCATCGGTATGCGGCGGGTGGACGAGGTTCACGGCGTCGACGAGCGAGATTTCCGCGCTGCTCTTGCGGTACTTCGCGAGCTGGTACTCGTCGAAGCGCGAGAGCGCGGCGCCGAGGCCCTTCTTGAGGGCGTTCGGAACCGGCTTGCCGTGCGCGGCGAGCGAGTACGCGAGGATTTCGAGCGCGTCGTCGGGACGATGGACGACCTTGTTGTAAAACGAGGCGGTCCACGCGGCGCCCTTCACGGCGTGCGCGAGTTCGCCCGCGGCGAGGTGCGAGACCGAGCGCATGCCGGCCTGGGTGCGCGCATAGATGGCGGCCTTGGCGACGAAGCGCTTGTCCTCGATTTGTGCGATCAAGGCGCGCAGGCGCGCGGCTGCAACATCGGCCGCGCGGTAATACTGGCCTTGCAGCGTGGACGTTAGCATGAGCGCGGCGAGCTCGAGCTTGGGCGATTCGACGAAGGCGTCGCCGCCGGCAAGGTTCGTGGTGTTGGATAAGGGGCCCTTGTTCTTTGCGAAGTTGAATCTCATTGGATTCTCCTTTTGTTTGCCGGGAGTAAGTTGGACAGGGTGACCGGCCATGTGGCCGAACTGGCGAGATTGCTCTCATTCCAGCTTCCGAAGTAACCCCGGCCTCACTGCCCGGATGTGTTTGTTGTGTCTCGGAAATTTTTTTGAGGAGAAAAAGATGACCGGGGTATTTTTAGCGCTCTACCACTGAGCTACCGCCCGGAAAATATCGGGCGGGCCGGATTCGAACCGACGACCTCTCGTTCCGTAAACGAAGTATCCCCAATCTCACTGCCTCAAAAAATGGATGAAACGGCACGATGTGCCGCGAAAAAAATCCCGAGGAGAAAGCCGACCGGAGGAACAGGGCCGCGTTACGAGTGCGGCCCGGCGCTCTACCATTGAGCAACCGGGGCGTGAATGAGCCCCGGACTGGATTCGAACCAATAATATTCCGAAGTAACTCCAATCTCACTGCCTCAGGAAAGTGGTTAAAAAATGCGCCGCCGCGGTTTCGAGGAGAAAACCGGCGGGAGTGACGAAGCCCAACGTCGCCGCCGGGTTTCAAATGCTGAGCTACCGGTGCGTCGCCGCGCCGGGCGGGGATTGAACCCGCGACCTCCCCCGCAAGCGAGGGCGCTCTACCGAAGTAACTCCCATCTCACTGCCTCGAAAAATCCGCCGCTGGCGAAATGGCTGCAAAGTTTCCCGCCCGGGGAGAAAGCCGACCGGAGTTGAAAGGCATCAAGCCATCAAACAGACGCCTGCCATTGCGGGAGGCGGGCCGGGATCAATACCGGCAACTCTTAATGGGCGAAGTAACTCCTGATCTCACTGCCCCGGGCTTTGAAACGGAAAAGTGTCCGGGGCTTTGCAGCCCCGGTTTGCGGAGGAAACGGACCGGAGTGGGAACCGGTCTCTTTTCATATCACGGAACCAGGCGGCGCGGTTGTTGCCACGGATGCACGGTCCTGTTCCAAATGCATCGCCTCCCGCGCCAGGGCCTGCGACCCTGTCCCGCGCTGCGAGCGCCGGTGAGGAGTTCGCGCTCCCCATCCCATGGTTTGTCGCGAAGTAACTGCAATCTCACTGCCGCAAATTTATTTGAGGAGAAAAACGGCGGGAGAGCTATGGTTCGTTTAACAGACGAAGTAACTCCAGCCTCACTGCCTCAAAAGTGTGGAAAAATGATCGCGGAGAAATGCCGGAGGGTCAGGAGCACCAGGCGGGATTCGAACCCGCAACCGCCCTCGAAGGAGCGCTCCTCTTGAACCGGTGCAATCGATGAAATACCCCCCCACTGCAGCGAAGGATTTTTAAGGAGAAAAACGACCGGGGTTGTGTTTCGTTAATCAGGCGAAGTATCCCCAATCTCACTGCCTCAAAAAGTGTGTAAAAATGATTTGCGAAGAAAATCGCCGCAACGCGGTGTGCCTTGACGAACAACTGCGTTCCGTAGTGCAGACCGCAAAAACGAAAGGTTTCACGCCATGCCGCTTCCAAATGATGAACGTGTAGTCGCCCTTGCCAACGATCTTTTGCAGACTTTCGACAAGCTCTTCGGGCTCCATCCCGGGTTCCGCGCCGCGCATGCCAAGGGACAGATGCTCATCGGCACATTCACGCCGACTCGCGAGGCGGCGTCGCTTTCAAAGGCGCCGCATTTCCTGCGCGCCAGCACGCCCGTCACGGCGCGGTTTTCAAACTCGACAGGCGTGCCGGTGATACCGGACAGCTCAGGCGACGCGAATCCGCGCGGGCTCGCCATTCGTTTCAACATCGCCGAGCACGTGCACACCGACATCGTCTCGCATTCGACGGACTCATTCCCTTCGAAAAACGGGAACGATTTTCTCGCGTTTCTCACA
>DASZPK010000500.1:0-10421 GCA_035550335.1 Chthoniobacteraceae bacterium
AGGCGCCCGCGCAGGTGGTCGCCATTCGCGTGTGCTGCCGCCGCGCCAAAGGCCGAGGCGCTCGTGCCATAGCCCGCGATCACCGGCCCGGCATCCACTTCGAGCTGCCAGTCGGCATAGCCGGAGTTGCGGCGGAACTCGCGGAAACCAGCGAGCAGCGAATCCTGCTGCCAGAAATATTTCACGTGGCGCGCGTACCATTCCGGCGATTGCACGGGCCAGATCTGCGGCGTCCAGACGAGCGTCATGCTGTTGCCGATGCCGCGCGCCGGTTGAAGCGCCTCTGCCGTGTGCATGTCCACGAAATAACCGGGCAGCCCCACCACCGGATCATTATCGCGCCCCTCCATCAGCCGCTCGGCGCGCGCGATCATTTTCGAGTGGTCCGTGCCGAGCAAACGGTCGATGCGCTGGATGCCCGCGATTGCCGGCACGATATCCACTGGGTAGGTCTGCTGCGGGTAATCCTCGAGCAAACCCCACTGCGATGCATCGAGTTCGTTCGCGAGCGAATCCGCCTGCTCGCGCAGGAAATCCGCGTATTTATGGTCCCCCGTGAGCGCGAGGTGCGCCGTGAGCCCGTTGATCACCATCATCCGGAAAAAGACATCCTGTGACTTGAGATATTTGTCGTCGCCCCAAAAATGCCGCACCCAGGTCGCATTCACCGGATCCATGAGCAGCGCCGCCGCGGAATCAATTGCATCGCGCGCGTAAACGTTCGGCGCGACCAGCGAGAGCGCATGGTTGCGCTCCCACGCTTTTTGCAGCCCCTCTGTCGCGAGCAGGTAAAACATCGCGCTATGCGCCGGCCATTCCGTCCCCTCGATGTCGAATTGCCCCACCTGCGCGCCGAGCCCGCGCTTCATCGTCGCGTGCGCCCAGCCCGCAAACTGCGGCGTCAGATGCCGGTGCCACGCAAACACGCATTTCGGCACCCCGCCCAGCGCGAGCGCCGGGTCGCGCACATCGCGCGTGAGTTTCAGCGCCGGGATCACGAGAATCCAGAGCGCGGCGAAGGACAAAAGGGCGGTATTGATCCAGAGGGCGAGCTTGGTGAGTTTCATGGGAATCAAGGCGTTTGCGGCAGTTGCTTTGTGCCGCAAAGTTAACCGGCAAACGGAAATTTGCAAATACTGATTTTTCCCATGCGGGGCACCACCGAATCCCTCGTTACGAAGCTCCTTCGTAACGCGATTGTCTGCGGAGCTCCAGCTTCGTTGCCCGCGATGTCGCTGCTGGCGGCGTCTTCGCAAGGAAGCTGGAGCTTCCAAGACAAGCGCGATCCCAAGCCAGAGCTTGGGACCGAGGGAGCCCTGATCATTCCGCGGTAATCAGCACCCGGTGCGAAATCCTCTAAATCCTCCGAATCCCGTCAATCCTGTCTAAAAAATTCATGGCGCTTCGTTTACTAAGTCCCTCATTTTTATCCACCTGCGACGCATTTGATTTTGACAAGAAAATAGATTATTTTTATTTCGAGATTTTTCTTGTCAAAACACTACAGGTTGTGGTCTAATGGCCAACGCTCGTCAATAGGATGTGGTTATTGGTAGACCGTTCACAGGAAATACACAGGGTATTCCCGGCTTATTGACAAGTAGTTCACCCCGCAAAACTAAGGCTCGCAACTAAGAAATCGCCATGATGAAACTCAAATCCAACGTCTCGAAGAACCGTCTTCCTGCCGTGAAATCCAAGCAGCGTATCGCTCCCAAAGCCACATCCACCAAAGCGGCCGCCAAGGGAGCCCCAACAGTGGGCAAGGGGCTGAAATTCAGCCGGACTTTCAGCAGCAAAACCGTCTCCCCGTTCGACGAAATCGAGTGGGAAGCCCGCACCGCGGCGATCACGGACGACTCCGGCAAGGCGATTTTCAAGCAGGAGGATGTGGAAGTGCCGAAATCGTGGAGCCCGCTGGCGACGAAAATCGCGGTCTCCAAGTATTTCTACGGCGACATCTCCCACGGCACCGACCCGTATAAAGGCGGCCGCGAGCGGAGCGTCCGCCAGCTCGTCCATCGCGTTACGCGCACGATCACCGATTGCGGCATCAAGGACGGCTATTTCGCCGACGCCGAGAGCGCGGAGACTTTCTACAACGAGCTCACCTGGCTCTGCGTGAACCAATTCGGCGCGTTCAATTCGCCGGTCTGGTTCAACGTCGGCCTCTGGCACCAGTATCGCGTGGGCGAGGGGAGGGGCGAGGGGAACTACTATTACAATCACCGCACCGGCCAGGCCGAGCGCGCGCCGACCCAATACGAATACCCGCAGGGAAGCGCCTGCTTCATCCAATCCGTCGACGACACGATGGAGGACATTATGCGCCTGGCCACCAGCGAGGCGATGCTTTTCAAATACGGCTCGGGCACGGGCAGCGATCTTTCCACGCTCCGCTCCACGAAGGAGAAGCTCAGCGGCGGCGGCAAGCCCTCCGGCCCGCTCTCGTTCCTCAAGGTGTATGATCAAGTGGCGAACGTTGTAAAATCCGGCGGCAAGACCCGCCGCGCCGCGAAGATGAACACCCTCAAGGACTGGCATCCCGACATCCAGGAATTCATCGAGGCCAAGACGAAAGAGGAGAAAAAAGCGTGGGCCCTCATCGAGCAGGGCTACGATGGCAGCTACAACGGCGACGCCTACGGCTCCGTGATGTACCAGAACGAAAACCTTTCCGTCCGCGTGAGCGACGAATTCATGAACGCCGCCATCGAGGGCCGCGAGTGGTGGACCAAGCGTGTCACCGACGGCAAGCCGTGCGAGAAGAAGGACGCCCGCGAGCTGCTCCGCAAGATCGCCGAGGGGACGCATGTTTGCGGCGACCCGGGGATGCAGTTCGACACCACCATCCACACCTGGCACACCTGCAAAGGCACCGAGCGGCAGAATTCCACGAACCCCTGCTCGGAATACCTCTTCCTCGACAACACCGCCTGCAACCTCGCCTCGTTGAACCTCCTCAAGTTCAAAAAAGAGGACGGCAGCTTCGACGTTGAGCGTTTCAAGGCCGCCGTGCGCCTCTTCATCACCGCGCAGGAAATCATCGTCGACAACGCGAGCTACCCGATCAAGGAGATCGCCGAAAACTCCCACATCTTCCGCACGCTCGGCCTCGGCTACGCCAACCTCGGCGCGCTCATCATGAGCTACGGCCTCGGTTACGATAGCGACGAGGGCCGCGCTCTTGCGGGTGCGATCACTTCCATCATGACCGGCCACGCCTACGAGCAAAGCGCGCGCATGGCCGGAGCCATGGGGCCGTTCCCCGGCTACCACGACACCCGCGCGAGCGGCGTCGAGAAACCCGAGGACACCACCAACGAGCCCTACATGCTCGAAGTCATCGAGCTCCATCGCTCCCACGTCGAGAAAATCCAGGCCAGCGACCGCTTCCATTACCTCAAGGAAGAGGCGCAAAAGACATGGGACAACGCCCTCACCCTCGGCATGAAGCACGGCTATCGCAACGCCCAGGTCACCGTCCTTGCCCCCACCGGCACCATCGGTTTCCTCATGGATTGCGACACCACCGGCATCGAGCCCGACATCGCGCTCGTGAAATACAAGCTCCTCGCCGGCGGCGGCATGTTAAAGATTGTTAACCAGACCGTTAAATCGGCGCTCCATCATCTCGGCTACGCCGCCGAAGAGATCGAGAAAATCATCGCCCACATCGACAAGCACGACACCATCGAGGACGTGACCGAAGAGGACGGGTCTGTCGTCGCCAGCGGATTGAAGGCCGAGCATCTGCCGGTGTTCGACTGCGCCTTCAAGCCCCACAAAGGCACGCGCAGCCTCCACTATCGCGGTCACATCCGCATGATGGCCGCCGCGCAGCCGTTCCTCAGCGGCGCGATTTCCAAGACCGTCAACCTGCCGGAAACGGCCACCGTCGAGGACATCATGAACACCTACATCGAGGGCTGGCAGCTCGGGTTGAAGGCCATCGCCATCTACCGCGACGGCTCCAAGCGCAGCGCCCCGCTCAATGTCAAAAAGACGAAGGACATGGGTGGAAATGCCGGCTCCAATGCCAGCGAGGCGGTCGAGGCCGAGATCTCCAGCAAGGAGGAACTCGAGGGCCGCATCGTCGATCTCGAAAAAGAACTCACCGTCCTGCGCGCCAAGGCCGACAAACCCGTCCGCAGCCGCATGCCCGAGACGCGCGTCTCGCTCACGCACAAATTCGATATCGCCGGCCACGAAGGCTACATCACCGTCGGCATGTTTGAGAACCACCAGCCCGGCGAGCTCTTCATCCAGATGGCCAAGGAAGGCAGCACCATTGGCGGCCTCATGGACACCGTCGCCACGCTCACCTCCATCGCGCTCCAATACGGCGTGCCGCTCGAGAGCCTCGTGAAAAAATTCGCCTACCAGCGTTTCGAGCCCTCGGGTTTCACCAAGAACCCCGACATCCGCAACGCCACTTCCATCACCGACTACGTCTTCCGCTGGCTCGGCTGCCACTTCATCAAGGGCTACAAGGAAGCCACCTCCCCGAACTCGCACCAGCCCGACCTCCCCATCAAAGGCATCGCCGAGATGGAGAAAAAAGCGCTCAACCGCCCCGTGCCCGAATTGTCGCGCACCGGCGAAAAGGAAGTGATCGACATCATCACCAACCGCGGCAACTCCGAGGGAACCCCGAATGGCAATGGCCACGAGCCCAACGGAAACGGCCACGCCCATGAAACGAATGGCAACGGCCACACAGCATCCGCCGTGCATGCCGACACGCACGCCGAGCGCCTCAAGGAAGCCCTGAGCAACGTCTTCATGGACACCACCTGCTCCAACTGCGGCAGCACCAAAGTCGTCCGCGCCGGCGCCTGCGGCTGCTGCACGGATTGCGGCACCAGCCAGGGCTGCAGCTAAAAAAATCGTAGTGCCCTATGGGCTTCTGGTTAGATTCAGAAAACTGAAAAATACGTACTCGGGAGAAATAATCTAGATTACAGGATCCAAGTCCACGTGATGTCCTTGTGGACATGAATCATTCACGCGACTATTTCAAACTGTACCACTATCAGCGTCTTGCAGCGGTTTGGAATTTCGGTCAAACTCATTGATATGACATTCGACGAAATCAAAAGCAGCATCGCGTCGCTGTCGCCCTCGCAACAGGCGGAGTTGTCTGCTTTTCTTTTCCAACTCAGGCATGCTTCCGACCGGGAATATCAGGACTGCATCAGCGCGAGATTATCCGATGCGGATCGTTCCCATTGGCTGACCCCGGAGGAATTCGAGCGGAAAATCGAACAGCAGTAAATCTCTCACTCGTCCGCGAGCGTTACGGTTTTGCCTCCGGCGATTCAATATGCTCCGCGCGGAAGCCGATCCCCACGATGCGCGCCCCGGCGCGGCGGATGACTGGCGCGAACAACGCGAAAAATTTCCGCACGATCCACGGGAACGCAACCGCGCGCGACGGGTCGCGCCCCTTGCGGAACATGTTGCGGTGCATGAAAATCTGGATCGCCTGCGTCATTTTCACCGGCCACTCCCGCCGGGCCTGCACGCGCTGCAAATCCTCCGCGGTGCAATGGCCGCGCCGGAGCGGATCGTAGAGCAGGTTCGCGGCGGCCACGGCGTCCTGCACCGCAAGGTTGATCCCCACGCCGCCCGCGGGCGACATCGCGTGCGCCGCGTCGCCGATGCAGAGCAGCCCCGGACGCGACCAATTGCGCAGCCGGTTGATCTGCACCGTGAGGAGTTTCACCTTGTCCCACTTGTCCAGCGCCTTTGCCGGTCCGCGCAAGGCGGGCACGATGCCGGCGATGCGCTCCTGGAACGCCGCCAGCCCCTCGCCCTTGATCGCCTCAAAGGCCCCCTTGGGAATGATGAGGCCGCACTGGAAATAATCGCCCCGGTCGAGCGTGATCATCATTTGTCCGTTGCTCACGCGCCCGAGGAAAAGCCGCGTGTCGCCGCCTTCCGGCTTGTCGAGCCGGAACCAGAGCACGTCGATCGGCACGCCGAATTCCTCCGCCACCAGCCCCGCGCGCTCGCGCACCACCGAATGCCGCCCATCCGTCCCGAACGTCACCGCCGCGCGCACCTCGATGTCGCCCTCGTCCGACTTCGCGATCACGCCGGTGATGCGCCCGTCCTTTTCGATGAGGCCGATCGCCTCCGCGCCCATCCGCAGCGAGAACCCCGGGTATTTTTTCGCCTTCTCCGCGATGAAATTCAGGAAATCCCACTGCGGCATGAAGGCGATGTATTTGCACGTCACCGGCAGGTGCGAAAAATCCGGTCCCATCACCGCGGTCCCCTCGAAGGAGAGCATCAGTTCCGCGGCCTCGTTGTGCGGCACCTGGAGAAAATCGTCGAGGATGCCGAGCTCTTGCATGAGTTCCATCGTCGAGGGATGGATCGTGTCGCCGCGGAAATCGCGGAAGAAATCCTTGTGTTTTTCGAGCACCACCACCTCGATACCCGCGCGCGCGAGCAGGTAGCCGAGCATCATGCCCGCCGGTCCGCCGCCGACGATGCAGCATTTCGTGTTGATGACCTCCCTATCCATGACGCTGATTCGCTTACCGCGAAAGCGCCGGTTGTGCAAATAATCTTGACCCCCGTGCGCGGATATTTTAACAGCAGGAGCGCGCCCAACGGCGTCAAACGATCGCACCCCTAAACCCGCTTTTCCGTCTGTGCCGCGAGGAAACGAGTGTCCCCCGCATCGCACGGACGACAAACCTCTCCAGTCTCTCAAACCAACCAAGGAGTCCCTGCCATGCGCCAATCCAAAGTCGGAAATCCGTTCGCTAAATCCTGTGCCATCGCCCTCGCCGCCGCTGCGGTGTTCGGCGGCATCCTCATCGCCACCAGCGCGCGCGCTGATATTCTCCTTCCCAGCGGCTGGATCAACACCGGCTCCGACGGCGCGGGCGGCAGCAACTTTGTCGGCAGCGGCACCGTGGGCGCGCTCGGCCCATCGACCGATCCCGCCCTCTCCATCAATGGCGGCGACATCATCACGCTCCAGAGCGGCGGCTTCGCCATCGGCGCTGCCGGCCAGTCCACGATCACCATCACCACCTCGAACGACAAGCTCCTGAACTTCGGCACCATCATGGGCGCGAACGCGGTCAGCAACGGCGCAGCCGGCGCGGAGGCCGTCGAGATCAGCGCGGCCACGATTTCCAACGACTCGCTCATCAACCACGGCGCCATCACGGGCGGCAACGGCCATGTCGGCAGCAGCAGCCGGGGCGGCGCAGGCGGGGACGCGATCCACGTCTCGGCCACGAACATCACCGGCGGCTCCCTCCAGAATTTCGGCTCGATCACGGGGGGCAACGGCGGGAGCGCCTCGTCGGGCCATCCCTCGGGCCGGGGCGGCTTCGGCGTGAGCATCGACGCGACCAATATAAACAACAGTTCGCTATTGTATAACGCCCCCGGCGCCACGATCACGGGCGGCGCGGGCGGGCGGGCCGTCGGCTCAAACGACCACGGTGGAAACGGGGGCGATGCCTTTCACGTCAATGCCGACACCGCGACGAATGATTCCGCGACCAACGCGGGTGTCATCATGGGCGGCGCGGGCGGCGCGGGCGGCATTAACGGGCATGGCGGCGACGGCGGCGACGGCATCGACATCGATCCCGTGGTGGCCGTGCCCGGCGCGACCGATGTGTTCTTCAATTCCGGCACCATCATGGGCGGCCAGCCCGGGGCGAGCGGCATCGGCAGCGGCACGGCGGGGGCGGGGATGTATGCGCTGGGCAGCAACATCAGCGTCGTCAATTCCGGCCTCATCGAGGGCGGCAGCGGGGGCGTGGGGCTTGTGGAAAACGCGATCGTGAAGGCGATTGTCAGCGGCGGCTCCTCCGGCGGCGACCAGCCCGCCGGCGTGCTCAATAACGCTTCCGGCATCGGCGGCGTGGGCCTCTGGCTGCAAGGCAACAACGAGAGCGTCCTCAACCTCGGCACCATCACGGGCGGCAACGGCGTCGCGGCAGCCGTGCCCGTGATCGAGGCGTTTGGCGGCGGCGCGGCGGGCGTTTTCGTGGATGGAAATAACAGTGTCGTCGTCAACTACGGCACGATCAACGGCGGCAATGGCCTCGGTTTAAACAACGTTAGGAGCACCCCCGGGGGCTTTTTGAACGAAGGCACCGGCGTCCTCGTCCTGGGCGGCAGCGACACGGTCGTCAATGCCGGCGTGATCAACGGCGGCCAGGGCGAGATCGCCCTCGCGGGCGTCGTGAAAAACACCGGGCCGGCGACCCAGCAGGGCGCGGCCATCCTCATGCAGGGAAGCGACAACACCGTGATCCTCACAGGGCATTCCACCACCAACGGCATGATTGTCGCCACCGGCTCGACCAACACGAACAAACTCGTGCTCAATTTCTCCGGCGTGAGTCCCCTCGAACAGGCGATCATCAAGCAGGAATTGCAGTCCATGGGCGCGCTCAGCGGCACGCAAAGCAGCGGCTCGTTCAACTTCCGCGGTACCACCATCAAGTGGGACCCGCTCGTTATCGTCTTGAAGCTCACCTCGTATCAAGCGCAGGCGCTCACGCCGAACCAGGCCGCCGTCGGCGCGAACCTCGACAGCTTCGTCGTGAACCCGACCGGCGACATGCTGAGCCTTCTCAACACCCTCGACGCCAGCGGCAACATCCCCGGCGGGCTCGAGGCCCTCTCGCCGCAGCGCTACCAGATTTACGGTGACATCGCCCTCTCGAGCGCGAATTTCTCCTCGCTCCAGATCGACCAGCGCCTCAATAACCTCCGCGTCGGCAGCGAGAGCATCGACACCACCGGCGTCGGCGGCGACACGGCGTTCACCGGCGGCGAGCAGGACATCGCCGGCTGGACCAAGGGCGACGACGGCAAGGACCAGAAGAAGGTGGTCCAGGTCGAGCCGCAGGAAAAGCGCTGGGGCTTCTTCGCCAGCGGCGACGCCCTGTTTGAAAACTTCGACGGCGACAAGGACCTCGCCAGCTCGAAGTTCACCACCTCCGGCCTCGTCCTCGGCCTCGACGGGCGAATCAACGAGCATTTCGTTGTAGGCACATTGTTTGACTACCAATACACCTCCGCCACCATGGACAACCTCGGCAGCAAGGCCAACGTCGCCTCCTACGGCGGCGGCCTCTACGGCGGCTACCACGACGGCGGCTGGTACGCCAACGGCCTCCTCATGGATTCGGAGAACAGCTACGACTCCAGCCGCGCCGTGGTCATCCTCCCCATCGTGCGCGCCGCGCAGGCCACCACGCATGGCAACCAGTTCGAGACCAACCTCGACGGCGGCTACGATTTCACCCTCGCGCCCGACTGGGTCGCCGGCCCCATCGCCGGCATGCAATACACCCACCTCGGCATCAGTAATTTCACCGAATCCGGCGCCGGCGCCGCGGACCTCGCCGTGAACCCCGCCGACCTGGATTCGCTCCGCTCCCGCCTCGGCGCGCACCTCGTCTATCGCAAGCAGTTGTGCAAGGAAGTCTCCTTCGCCGCCGAGACGCGCGCCGAATGGCAGCACGAATTCCTCGACGACAGCCGCGCCATCAGCGCCGATTTCATCGGCTCCGGCCTCGGCGGATTCGCCGTGCAGACCTCCGCCCCGCAGCGCGACGCGGCGCTCGTCGGCATCGGCGCGAACTTCACCATCCGAGACCGCATGACCGTCTTCACCGATTACGACGTGCAGGCCGGCCAATCGAGCTACTTCGAGCAGAGCGTGCGCGCCGGGCTGAAGTTCAGTTGGTGAGAGCGCGGCCACGCGCGCAGTCCAATGTTTGCGATGACGCAATTTACAGAAGGCCTAATTGCCTTGCAGCAGCCGCGCAAAATCCCCGAGCGCGGGATTTGCATTCCGCGCGCGATAAATAAACGTGTGCTCCAGCATCGGCTTTTCGCCGCGTAGCGGGCGCAACGCAACACCGGCGCGGATGAGGCGCGAGACCGCCTCGGGCAGGAGGCTGATGCCCTGCTCCGCGGCGACCATCGTGAGCACGGCGGCGACGCGGTCGGATTCCTGCACGATGCGCGGGGCGAAGCCGGCGTCGGCGCAGAGCGCGTCGAACTGCCGGCGGAAGGCGGGCGCGGCGGTGCGCGAGATCATTACCCAGCTTTCGGGCTGCAAGCGCGCGAGCGGCACGGCTTTCGCGGCGGCCAGCGGGTGACGCTCGGGCAACGCGAGGAGGAGGCGCTCGCGTTTCCAGGTCACGGAGACCACCTCACGCCCCGCGTGTTTCACGGGCGCGCCGATAAATGCGCCATCCACCGCGCCGGATTTCAACGCGTCGAGCTGCGCGCCGGCGGGGAGGTCGGCGATGTGGATCTGGCACTGGGGATGGCTCGCGCGGAACTTTTGCAGGAGGCGCACGAGCGCCTCGTCGAGCAGCGCGCCGATGATGGCCAGGCGCAGCCGCTCCCCTTCACCCGCG
>DASZPK010000501.1:0-2261 GCA_035550335.1 Chthoniobacteraceae bacterium
CAAACTTTGTGTTACGTATCCGCGCGGCATCGGCGCGCGCCACGAAGTCCACGAGATCGACCGCGCCGCTATGGGTGCCTGCATCGTGGAATTGAAGAAGCTGGCCGGGGGTTGATTTATGCGCGCGTTGAGGTTCCAAAAGACCGGTTCGCTCGACCATCTCGCCCTCGAGGAAATGCCGCGCCCCGTCCCCGCCGCGGGCGAGGCGCTCGTGCGCGTGAAAGCCGCCGCGCTCAATCCCAGCGATGTGAAGAACGTTCTCGGTAAAATGCACGAGACCACCGTGCCGCGCGTCCCGGGCCGCGACCTCGCAGGCATCGTCGAGGAAGGCCCGGCGGAATGGCTCGGTAAATCGGTCGTCGCGTCCGGCGGCGGACTCGGCTTCAGCCGCGACGGCAGCCACGCCGAATACGCCGCCGTTCCCGTGGACGGGCTCGTCCCGCTTCCCGCAAATCTCTCCTTCGCGCAGGCCGCAGCCATCGGCCTGCCATACATCACCGCGTGGGGCTCGATGGTAGACCTCGCGGGCGTCCGCGCCGGCGAAACGGTGCTGGTGCTAGGCACAACTGGCGCAGTCGGCAGCGCCGCCGCGCGCATCGTCCACGCCCGCGGGGCGCGCGTCATCGGCACGCTGCGCAACGCCGCATCGCGCCCACCCGCAAACACCCGTCCCGTGGACGATTGGATCGACCTGTCCGCAACCACCCTCGCGGCGGGCGCGCGCACGCTCACGCGCGGGCGCGGCGTCGATGTCGTTTACGATGTTGTCGGCGGGGAAATGTTCGCGCAATGCCTGGCCACGCTCGCCCCCGGCGGACGCCAGGTCGCGATCAGCTCCGGCGGCAGCCCCATGGTGAGTTTCAACCTCGTCGATTTCTATCACAACCAATCGCGGCTCCTCGGTTTCGATTCGCTCAAGCTTTCCATCGAGCAATGCGCCGCCATCCTGCGCGCCGTCTCCGCGCATTTCGAATCCGGCGCATTCCCGCCGCCGCAAGTCGAGACCTTCCCGCTCGACGACGCCCTGCGCCTCTACCGCGAAATGGCTGTCTCCACGCTCAAGGTGAAAGCGGTCCTCGCCCCGTAAAATCTCGAGCGCAGCAATTTTCTTTTACAAAGATTCTCCGTGGTGGTTTGCTGGGTTCGCCCATGAATCTTAACGCCTTCCTCATCAGCCATCTTGTCGGACTCGCCGCGGTAGCGCTCGGCACCGGCGGAATGCTCGCTGGGGACAAGGACCGCCGGACGTTCGCCATTATCCAAGGCCTCGGTCTGCTGGTGATGATCCTCACCGGTTTCGCCATGCTTCCGATGCTCGGCTACAAATTCCCGCCGTTCGCCATCGTGAAACTCGTGCTGTGGGTCGCGATCGGCATGCTGCCTGTGATTTTTCGGAAGAAAAAGACGCCGCTGTTGGTATCCATCCTGATCCTGCTCGCGCTGATCGGCTGCGCCGCATGGCTCGGCGTGACGAAACCCGCGCTCTGGTAATTCAAGGCGCGTTTCTATGCGACCGTAGGGGCTGACCTCCGGTCAGTCGCGCTTACTGATGATGACGCCCCGTCAACAACCCGTATAACACGATCCCCGCGCCGATGAGCGGCAGCGGCACGAACGCCATCCGGATGCGCACGCCGTGGAAAAACTCCGTGCCGGTCGCGCCGATCTGCGCTCCGAGCGCCGCCCCGGTGTGCATCACCAGCGCGATCATGATGTCCACATTTCCCTTCCACGCGTGGCTCACCGTGAGATAGCCGGCGGAAACCACCACCTCGAAAAGATCGGTCCCCACCGCCACGTGCGTCGGGATGCCGAGCAGATAGACCATCGATGGCATCCGGATGTAGCCCGCCCCGCCGCCGAGGAACCCGCTGAAAAATCCCCCCACCGCGGAAATGAGGATGATCGCCCAGATCGACACCGATTTCACGCCCGACGCCGGCAGATCCACCATCGGCGCGAGCTGGATTTTGCGGACATATTTCGAGATATGCGAAAACGCCGAGGCATCCGCGCCTCCCGCCTTGAATTTCCTCACGCGCTTGCCGCGCTTTTCCTGGAGCGTGCGCCAGCTCTCCCAAAACATGAACGCCGAAATGGCCGTGAGCACGATGATGTAGGCCACGCCCACCACGGCGTCCACGTCCGACTTGCGTTTCAAAAACTGGATCACCTGCGCCCCGCTTTCGCCGCCAAGGATCGTGGGCAGCACCATGATCGCGGCGAGCTTCATGTCGACGTTCCCCATCGAGTGGTGTTTT
>DASZPK010000502.1:0-4136 GCA_035550335.1 Chthoniobacteraceae bacterium
GAAACTTTCTGGTTGTTGAATTAACCGTGATTTCAACGCTACCAGAAATTATCTCCGTGCCGTGCGGAATAAAAGCCACTTCAAGCTCCAAGAAATCCCATTTATCAACAGTTCGCACAGGGGCATCGGACAGCGGAGCAAATCCCCTTTGGTCAAATCTCAAAAAAAGCTCCGTTTTACCATCGAAACTGGCCTCAGTTCTTTCAGAACCGAATAAAAGGATAGGCCAAGATTTACTACCGCCCACGGGATGCTCTGAAGTGCCCACCAACAATATGGCTCCATTTCCAATCCCGTTTACAGTCTTGGCATCAATTAGATTTGTTCCGCTTATCAACAGCGTCACGGTGGCGGTGGCGGATGCAATTGGCTGGTTTAGGGGATCAATTTTACTCATCTGGCTATTGGTGTGGATTTCATCTACAACGGAAATCACAGCAAGTAGTATTGCGGTGGCAACCTCCACTTTCACTCCAAGCAGAACATATTTCCGTCCACGTTCGTTCTTCGCCTTGCAGGCTTTCATGTCTTCTGCGTCGGAGAACCAATCCTTTTCCGCCGCCTTTTCCAGCACGAGCCCCCTCCACACAAACATACCGCCAATTCCAGCAAAAACGGAGAGTGCTAGTATTTTAAGAAGCCAAAACGACATATATGAAAAAACAGAAAAAAGACGAGACCACCTCGTAGCGTTCGTCCTGTAAAACGCGGTTTAACGCCAGCGCCGAGTCCTTCCCCCCGCTCCAGCAGAAGACGACTTTTTCTTTCATGCGATTCCTTCGAGATACGAAATTCCCATCTGCAAACTCCGCTCCTTCGCGAGCGCCGGCGAACACGGGTGGGAGTTTTTAGGGCGGCTCGCCGCACGCGGCGGCGTTATTGCGGGCCGGCGTTGGTGGACCCGAAGACGGATTTGCCGCTGCCGCTACCGCTGCCGGTGGCGGAGTTCTTGTCCTTGGGGGGCGATGCGACGACCGCGGCGGCTGTCGGCGTGGGTGTGGGTGTGGCGAGGGGTTTCAGGGCGTCGAGGCCGCTGGACCCGAAGGGGCCGGTTCCCGGTCCGGTTGCTCCTCCGGCGGCCTGGGATTGCGAGGATGCCGAGGCTGCTCTCACGACGGTATATTTGTAGCCGCTCCCCTTGGTGGCGCGGGCGGCCGTGCCGTTTGGAGTGAGGGGCAATGAAATATAGTCGTAGTAGCCGTTGTGTTTGATCGCGATTTCGTTGCCGACGATGCTCCAAGTGAGGGTTTCCTTCGGCGGATTTTCGTGCTGGGTGACTGTGTGGTCGCGATTGAACGTCCAGGTATCGGACCACCCTTTTCCCTTCAAAATCCAATCGCCGGAATAGAGCAGGCTGGTGACGGTGGGATCGTCGCCCAGTTGGGCAAACGATTTCGCGGGAATGTTGATGACGACCAAGGCGAGTGCCGTGAGCGCGTAACCGATGCACGATTTTTTCATAGGACTACCTCCGACTCCCTGCAAAGTAGCGGCCCCATGCCCGAAGTCAACGAGTTAAGCCATGCCGCGCCGTCTCGCGTGGCTCCTTGCGGTTTTAGCGCCGGCGCCGGGTGCTGCCCTCCGCTCCAGCAGAAGACGACTTTTTCTTTCATGCGATTCCTTCGAGATACGAAACCGTCGCCAGCAAATCGCGATCCTTTGCCAGCGGCGTCCCCGTAATCGCACGAAACGCCTCCAGCGCTTCGGCCGCCTCAGCCTTGGTCGGCGCCGATTGCACGCGGTTGTAATTTCTGTTCCAGTTCAGATACGCCTCCATCGCCCGCTCGCGCCATTCGGGTATCGAGTAACCGAGCAAAATCAGCGGCAGGCTCGACCACTTCCGCATCGTGTGCAGGAGCGAGGCTGCAATATTCTGCGAAGCGGCATGCCGGGGATGGAGCATCAATTCCTTTGCCACTGCCGCCGCCGGCCACTTCGGATTCGCAGCCAGCATCCTGCCACCCGTCCTTGAATAATAGGCCGACGCATCCAGCGCCGCATTGCGCAAAAGCCCGGGCGTGTCCGGCGCGTCCCAGCTCGCGAGCGTCCGCAAAGCCTCGGCCTTTACGCGCCCGGATGGATGCGCAAGAAGCGGGCGCACAAGCGCATCGTCGGCGATGCCTCCCTCCGCGCGCAGTCCGCGCAACGCAGCGACAATTTGCGACGGAAACGCGGCCTTCGCCGCCTGCTCCCTGTAAAACGTAAGCGCTTCCCGGTGCAAAAGTTGTTTCCACGCGCCGCGCGCCGTGTCCTGCACCGCCGCGCTTTTGTCCATCAATGCGCGTTCGATCTGCGCCTGGTATTTTTCCGGGGCCCTGTTTGCAATGCGCCAGAACGCACGCGCGCGCACGCGGGACGATTTGTCCGCAAGCAAACGCGACGCATATTTTTCCACCGTTTCGTCCGAAAAATTCGCGCACCAATCGCACGCGAGGATCCGCAACCCGGCGACGGGACTCGTGGCGGCCTGCTCGATAAACCGTTCCAATTCCAGGCCGCCGTACTTGACGCCCAGCTCGATGCGATATCGCAGGAAAGTAAACGGCGCGCCGTAATATTGCGCAAGGTGATCGATCCCCGGGCGCGACGCCGCCAGCCACTCGATTTCCCCGAAAAGTTCCGCCGGAAAATGACGCAGGCTGGCTTTCATGCGGAAAATCAACGGCAGATACCGCTCCCATTGCGCGGGCGGGATGATGCCCAGCTTCGACCGGACAATGTCCCGCGCGAGAGTCCGGACTTCCTCCACCCAATCGTTCGTGCGCAGGAGAACGAACGGAAGCGTGTCGCCCGAGTCGTCGCCGCGCAATTCCTCAAGCGCATTCTCTCTCACGAAACCACTCCGCTCCGAAGCAAGCGTGGCAAATGCCCAGCGCGATTCGGGTGCCTTCTTGATCCGCTTCCACCCCGGCCGCGGAAACTTCTCAAGGGGACCCGTATAACCCCAGTACTGATCACTTTCCCGGAGTTCCCTCTCGAAAGAGACGAGCGCCATCACCGGCACCCTCGGAAGCAAGACTGACAACGTTCGCGCCGCTGCGGAAACGACCTCCTCGTTTTCGTCCCAAAGGATTGGCATGATATTTTTGACCAGTCCGGTATCGCCGAGTTCCCCCATGCGCCAAAGGATCAGGGTAACCTCCCGCGCGCGAAATGAGGCGAGGCGATTGGCGTCCCATAACAACCGGCGCAACCTGTCAGCCTCGTTTTCCGGTGACATAGATAAATCCCGGGGTTTCCCGGGAACATTCGGAATTGTCTCTGTGGACCCCTCTCTTTTCTCTGTGTCTCTGTGTTTAAACAAAGACCGGGTCTATCCCCCAGTCGAGAAGCCCGGGTAAAGCGTCATCCCGCCATCGACAAAGAGCGTCGTGCCCGTGATGTAATCGGAATAATCCGACGCGAGGAAGACCGCCGCGCGCGCGATGTCCTCGGGCTGGCCGATGCGGCCGTCGGGGACGAGCGTGAGGAGCGAGTTGAGCGCCTCGGGCGTGTCCCATGCGGATTTGTTGATGGGGGTCTGGATCGCGCCCGGCCCGATGCTGTTGACGCGGATTTTTTTCGGGGCGAGTTCCTGCGCCATGCTTTTCATGAGGAGCATCACGCCGCCTTTGGACGCGGCGTAATTCGCGTGGCCGCCCCACGGGATCACTTCGTGCACGCTGCTCATGCAGATGATTTTCCCGAGCGCGCTCGAGATTTCCGGCTTTATCCCGCGCCGCAAAAATTCACGCACGGCTTCGCGGGCGCAGAGGAACTGCCCGGTGAGGTTGATGCTGATGACGGTGTTCCATTGCTGGAGCGTCATGTTCTCGAAAGCGGAATCGCGCTGGAGGCCGGCGTTGTTCACGAGGATGTCGATCGTGCCCCATGCGTCCACCATTTGCTTGAACATCGCCTGGACCTGCGCCTCGTTGCTCACGTCGGCCTGGAGCGCCATCGCCTCGCCACCGGCGGCCTTGATATCGGCCACGACCTGGTTCGCGGCGTCGGGGTTCACCACCCAATTGACCACCACGGAGGCGCCGGCGGCGGCCAGCGCCTTGGCCACGCCCTCGCCGATTCCCGAATTTGCACCCGTGACGAGCGCCTTTTGATTTTTTAATGGCTTCGCTGGATCGATATTCATAAGTTTT
>DASZPK010000503.1:0-6721 GCA_035550335.1 Chthoniobacteraceae bacterium
TTACACGAGTTTTCACGCCTCGCTCGCGCGGAATAGCTGGAATGCCTTCCTGCAAAGCCTGGCCGAACCAGGCGGCTTCGCGGTGTTCGTAGCGCTGGATGTGCTCTTCGTGCTCTTCGTCGCGGGAGCGCTGGTGCGTCAGTTCCTTGTCCAGCCGGAGCGGCGGATGTCCCCCGCCCTTTTCGCGATGCTCGTATTCAGCGCATGCGTGATCGACTGCAATTGGGGCGCGGTGTTGCTGACGGGCGATTTCACCGATCTCTTCGCCGCGCGCTACGTGCGCATGGCTATGTTGCTGCCCGCGTTTCACGCGCTGGCTTATGTAAACCACGTCATCCGGTGGTCGCGCGCGGGGACGGCCGCCACGGTAGCCGCGCTTTCCATTGCCATCGGCTGCTTCGCTCTCTTCTTTCGCCCGATACCGAGCCCGTCCTATAGGCAGACGCAGATGTTGCTCCCAGTGATCCGCTCAATCATGGAAAAGGAACACATCGAGGCGGGCCTGGCCGATTATTGGTACGCGAACCCGATCACCTTTTTTTCCGGCGGGAAGGCGTCGGTGCGGGCTGTGCTCGCCGATGGCTCGATCTTCCAATGGGTGAATTCCACCGAATGGTATGCTGGCGAGGGACCGCCCCACCCGCCACCGGAATTCCGCCTGATCCTCATGGCGAACCTCAACCCGGACCTGATCCGCCAGCGCTATGGCGATGCCAAGGCCGTCCACACGCCGATGGGGGCGGACCTCTGGATTTATCCGCCGGAAAAAAGCATAAAGTACAACCCGATTTTCTGGACGCTCTCGAACGGGCCGCTCAATGAATATTCGTGCAGCGCCGGCTTGCTCCCATCGAAGACCGGGCAACTGGAAGGCCGCTCGCGCGTTGCGCGCGCGGGGCGCGACCCGGCCGAAATCCTGACATGGGGGCCATTTCCCTATTTGCGCCCGCAGGCCGGCCGCTACCGGATCTCGATTTCGTACACCTATTTTACCGCGCCAAACCCGGACATGCCGATTGGGTGGGAAGTGACACGCCTCTCCAAGCCCTCCCCGCAGGTGCTCGACCATGCCCCCATCGCTTTCATCGACACGGCCCGCCATGAATTCACGCGCGAGATCACGATTCCCGACGACAAGCGTCTCCCGTTGCAGGTGAACACCCGTTACAACAACTCCGGCGACTTCGGCATCGATTCGCTCAAAATCATTTATCTCGGAAAATGAATCGCCCGGGTTCCATTCTGGCTCGGTACTATCCGTGGGCATTTGCGGTGCTCGCGGCCGTGCTTGTGGCGGTGCGCTACCTGCCGGCGGTATGCCTCTCAACGCTCACCGCCGATTGCACCCAGATCCCGTTGATGTATCACGATGTGATACAACTCGGGCATCCGTCGCGCGATTGGGGATGGGGCGGCCATAGTGACCTTTTCCCCGACGTACTCACCGGCCTGCTGCTGAATTTCATCTTCCGCGACGGGATTGCGGCGATCAAGGCGTCGTTCGGCGTCGTCCTCACCGCATACATCATCGTGGCCCTTCTACTCCACCGCAAATGCGGCGCGCGGAACACGGCGCTTTTCGGCGCGCTGCTCCTGGTTTTCTTCGTATTGTCGCTGGTCAATTTCGGGAGCTCGAACACCTTTCTTTTCGAGAATTCCCTCGCCTTCACCTACCACACCGGCACCAACATCGTGGCGCTCGCCTGCCTCGGGCTCAGCCTTCACGCCGCGACCAGGGGCTTCGGGAAGGTGTTCCTGCTGCTGCCGGTTTTGTGTTTTGCCTCCGCGATCTCGGATGACCTGTTCCAGGTGACTTTTCCGGCGCCCATGCTCGCCACACTTCTCTTCCTCCGGATTTTATATCCTGAAACGCGGCGGATGTTTCTCCCGCTGGTCGCGGCAATCGTCATCCCGTGCCTGGCAGGCCATTTCCTCGGCCCGCGGATCTCGCCGTTCCAAATCGATGCGGCCCCTTACACGCATTACAATCATACCCGGGCCTCGCACGCGTGGCGCCAGCTCGTCACGTTGTGCAGGCCGTCGGTCGGCGGGGTCTTTCCGATTTTTGCGATACTGGACTTGATCTTCATCACTTTCGTGGCAGTTGTCCTCGTCTCATCCTTTTTTAAACCCGCGGACAAACGCCTGCCGCTGCCCATTTTCCTTGCGCTGCTGTTCAGCGCCTGCGCAATCGACAGCAATTGGGGCGCGGTTCTGCTGACCGGCGATTTCGACACGTATGCGTCCCGGTACATACACCTCGCCGTAATGCTGCCGGTATTGAGTGCCCTGGGGTATCTCAGCCATGTTGTCCCGTGGTCGCGCGCCGCCTGCCGCGCCGCCATTGCCGCGCTCATGTTTGGGGTTGGTTGCTTGTCGGTTTTCGTTGTCCCCCAACCGGGGCCAACATGGCAAAGGACCCAGGCGCTCATACCCGTGATGCGCGATCTCATGGAGAAAAACCACATCGAGGCGGGGCTGGCCGACTATTGGACTGCCAGCCCGGTGGCCCTGGCCTCTCGCGGCTCCATCCCGTTGCGTGCGGCGCTTTCCGACGGCTCGTTTTACCACTGGTTGAACACGACAGTCTGGTGCACGGGCGACCAAGCAAATCCGCCGCCAAAATTCGGGATGATCCACATGTTCAAGCTCGATCCTGAAAAGGTCAGACAGCACTATGGTAGCCCCGACCAGGTCGTCCCTACTTCCACGGGGAGCGACATCTGGCTTTACCTGGGCGAGCACGTTATTTCGTACAATCCCGTCTTTGGGACCCTCTCCAATGGGCCGTTGAACGAAATTGTTACAGATGGCAGCCTGCTCCCCTCCTTTACCGGCAAACCGGAGGGGCATTCGCGCGTTGCACGCGCGGGGCGCGATCCCGGGTCGTTCTTGGTTTACGGGCCGTATCCGTATCTTTCGCCGGTCCCGGGGCGTTACCGAGTCACCATTCTTCACTCGTATCCCGCGGCACCGAGGCCAAGCAAACTCGCGTTTTATGATTTTACTTACGATACGGGCAGGGAATCACGTGCGCTTGACCAGGCGCGCATTCCCTTCATCGACAATGCGCAGCATGAATTCACGCGCGAAGTCACCGTGCCGGAAGGACGTGGACAAATCCAGGTGCGCGTCCAATACTTCGGCTCCGGCGACATGAGCATCGATTCGCTGAAAATCGAATACCTAGGGAAATGAATCAACTCCCCTGCCCGCCCTTGATCATGGCGCGGAATTCCTGCTCGCCGAGCACCTTCATGCCGAGTTCCTTTGCTTTCTCGAGTTTGCTACCCGCTTCCTCGCCGGCCAGCAAGTAGGTGGTTTTTTTACTCACGGAACCGCTCACCTTGCCGCCAGCCTGCCGGATAGCCTCTGCGATTTCCTCGCGCGGTTGCGAAAGTGTGCCGGTGATGACCCACGTGGTGCCGGAGATGGCGGTGTCCGCTTTTTTCTCCACACGCGGGTCTTTTTCGCCAAGGTTCAGGCCCGCTTTGCGCAGGCGCTCGATCATCTCGCGGTTTTTCCTGTCCTGGAAATATTGGTGGATGCTCGCGCCGACGACTTCGCCGATATCGGGGATTCTCTCGAGGTCCTCCACGGTCGCGGCCATGAGCGGGTCGAGCGTGTGGAAATGCGCGGCCAGAGCACGCGACGCCGTGGCGCCGACGTGCAGGATGCCGATGCCAAAAAGCAGCCGCCAGAGCGGGCGCTCCTTGCTCGCCTCGATCGCGGCGAGGAGGTTCGCGATGCTCTTCTCGCCGGTGCGCGGAATCGTGGCGAGTTTGTCGTGGGTGAGGTCGTAGAGGTCGTCCAGCGCTCGCACGAAGCCATGCGAGACCACAGCCTCGACCATCGCTTCGCCCATTCCCTCGATGTCCATTGCGCCGCGATGCGCGAAGTGCTCGAGGCGGCGCTTGATCTGCGCGGGGCACGAGGCGTTGATGCAGCGCACGGCGACCTGCTCCGTGTCGCGGAATACCGGCTCGCCGCATGCGGGGCATTTGGAGGGCATCTTGAATTCCTTTTCCGCACCGGTGCGCAGTTCCTTTTTCACCTCGACCACGGCGGGGATCACCTCGCCCGCTTTTTCGATGATGACGGTGTCGCCCTCGCGGATGTCCTTGCGCGCGACCTCCTCCTCGTTGTGCAACGTGGCGCGGGCGACGGTGCTGCCACTCACGAAGACCGGCTCGAGTTCCGCCACCGGCGTGAGCACACCCGTGCGGCCGACCTGGATCGTGATCGACTTCAGCTTGGTCTCCGCGCGATCGGGCTGGTACTTGTAGGCCATCGCCCAGCGCGGCGATTTCGAGGTGTAGCCGAGGCGCTCGCGCTGCGCGAAGGATTCCACCTTCACCACCGCGCCATCGGTCTCGTAAACGAAATCGTGGCGCACCTTGTCGAGCTCGCGGATCGCCTCGATGATTTCCGCCCCAGTTTTCGCCTTCCAGATTTTTTCGCCGATTTGCAACCCGCACCTTTTGAGCAATTGCAGCGCCTCGGAATGCGTCTCGACATCCGCGCCCTCCATCGCGCCGAAGATGTGGAAAACCAGCCCGAGCGGGCGCTTGCGAACAATGGCGGGGTCGAGCTGCTTGAGCGAGCCGGCGGCGGAATTGCGCGGGTTCGCGAACGTGGGCAACCCCGCTTCCTGGCGCTCCTCGTTTAATTTTCGGAAGCCTTCCTTCGTCATGTAAACCTCGCCGCGCACCTCGAGGAGACGCGGGGGATGCGCGCCTTTCAATTTGCGCGGAACATCGCGGATCGTGAGGATGTTTTGCGTAACGTCGTCGCCCATCGTGCCGTCGCCGCGCGTCGCCGCATATTGCAGCTCGCCGTTTTCGTAGAGCAGGCAGACGGCCACGCCATCGACCTTCGGCTCGATGACCACCGGGATTTCCGCGCCGGGGAGGAGTTTTTGCATGCGCCGGTAAAACTCCCCCACCTCCTCCTCGGAATAGGTGTTGTCGAGGCTCTGCATCGGCGTGCGATGCGTGATCTGCGCGAATTCCTCGAGCGGCTTCCCGCCGACGCGCTGCGTGGGCGAATCGGGCGTCTTCAGTTCCGGATGCGCGGCCTCCAAATCCACCAACTCGCGGAGAAGCTTGTCGAATTCCTGGTCGGAAATGGTGGGGGCGGCTTCCTGGTAATAGCGCTGGTTGTGTTCTTCGATTTCGCGGCGGAGGACCCCGGCGCGTTTGCTGGCCTTTTCGAAATCCTTGTCTGGCATAGGTGGGAATGCGATACTACCAGCCATGAAAGCTGCAAGCCAGCCCGCAAAACGGGTGATGCGCTTTTTCCTCGCGAATGCGGCTCTTCCGCTTGGGTGCCTGCTCGCCATTTATGCTTTCGATATCTATAGCGGCTATCAGGCAGGCAGAAACCTGTCTGGTGTCGGAGATGTCGACTTTATGGGATTGGGTTTGCTCTTGTGGATCCCGGTCATGTTGGGGTTGCTCGTCATAGGGCGCTACCGCAATGCGGCTTTTTGGATCGGGACATTTGTTGTCTTCATTTTTTGCAACCATATTTTTAAGTTGCCGTCGGGTTACACGGCTAACGAGTCTGCATTGAAAAGCGCGGTTCGACGCACAGTCGACATTCAGAAGATGAAAGACTGGGTTTTCTCCCAGAAGCTCCCCAGCCTTCCCCCGATCGCACCAGGAGGCCCGTCACGGACATACCAAACTTACAAACGCAGCGAAGTCCCCGAATTTGTCACCCGTGGCTTTCCTGTCCGGGATGAATCACGCATCATGGTGGACGAATTTTCCGAGGGTGACCGCTCGATCATGATTGACGGCGTCTGCATTGACTTCAGAAAGACCCCTTCGTCCAACGCTGATGACAAAGTGGAGGACGGGGTTTACGTGTGCTCGATCGGTGACGATTAACGGATTGCTGATTGGAGTTCGTGCGCGCGAAATGTTATTGTCCGTCTGATGCAACACGAATTCGCGCTCGGAGTCGAAGGCGGCGGAACAAAAACCGAATGGGTGTTGCTGTCGCTGCCGAGGAACATCGTCATCCGGCGCGGCTCGCTGCCGCCTGCGAATTTCAAGCTCATCACGCCCGATGCGCTCGAGCGCATTTTGAAACTCCTGCCCGCGGATGTGAGCCACGTGGGCGTTTACCTCGCGGGCTGCGCCACCGAACTCGACCGCGTGCGGCTGCGCAACATCGCCCAGCGGAACTGGCCGCAGGCGCACGTCACGGCTGGCAGCGACCGCGATTCGGGGTTCGCCACCGCGTTCGGCGATGGCGACGGAATCTCGGTGATCAGCGGCACGGGCTCGGCCGTGACCGGGCGCAAGGCGGGGAAAATCGAAAAGGCGGGCGGCTGGGGCCAGCTCCTCGGCGACACCGGCGGCGGCTACAACATCGCCGTGCACGGCCTGCGCCTCGCGCTTTCGAGCTACGATATTGAACATGATATCACACCGCTCGGGCATAAAATCCTGCGCGCACTTTCACTGAACAAGCTCGCGAGTCTCGTGGATTGGGCGACGAATGCCGACAAGATGTCCGTGGCGCGCCTCGCACCGGTGATGTTCGAGGCGGCCGCCGAGGGGGATGTCGAGATGCGGGTGGTGATCCATGGCGCGGCGAACACGCTCGCGGAATACTCGAACGCGGTTGCGAAGCGGCTCGGTTTCGACGCGCCCGAGGTGAGATTGCTCGGCGGGTTGTTTTTGAGCTACGACGTTTACGCCGGGTATTT
>DASZPK010000504.1:0-2727 GCA_035550335.1 Chthoniobacteraceae bacterium
CAAACTGATGATCATTCTGCTTATTCTTGCGGTGGCGGTGGCTGCGTTTCTGGGGTATGTGGCGATGCAGCCGCCGGATTTCCGGATCACGCGGTCGACGACGATCGCGGCGACGCCAGCCGAGGTGTTCGCGCAGGTGAACGACCTGCACAAATTCCAGTCGTGGTCGCCGTGGGCGAAGATGGACCCGAACGTGAAGACGGCCTTTGAGGGCCCGGATGCGGGCGAGGGGGCCGTGTTCCATTGGGAGGGCAGCAGCCAGGTGGGCGCTGGGACGATGACGCTCATCGCGAGCAAGCCGGGCGAACTCGTGACCTACCGGATTGAATTCCTGAAGCCGTTCCCCGGGACGAACCTCGCGGAGTTCACGTTCAAGCCCGGGGGGAACGGGACGCTGGTCACGTGGAGCATGAGCGGCAGGAAAAGTTTCGTTCCGAAAATTTTCTGCGTGTTCATGAACATGGACAAGATGGTCGGCGACGAGTTTGAGAAGGGGCTGGCGAACTTGAAGGCGATCTGCGAGGGCGGCGGGAAACAAGCGGGCGGGATTTGATGCAACGGCGCCGCTCTCCTGCTAAGGTGGCGGGATGAAATGCATTTGCACGGCCGCGCTCGCGGCTTTGGTTTCGGTCTGCGGCGCGGCGCGTGGCGATCTCGGCGACACGATGTCGCAGGCGGAGGCGCGGTACGGGGCGGCGCAGGGGACGAAAAAGGAGCAGACCTCGGGGGCGATAACAAAGTTTTACTTCCACGGGGCGTATGGGATCGCGGTGAAATTCATCGATTCCAAAAGCCAGAGCGAGACGTTCATCAAGGGAAAGCGCGCGGCGTTTTCGGATGCGGAGATCGTGGAGCTGCTCAAGGCGAACGCGATGGGGAGCGAGTGGCGGAGCGTTTACAAAACGGCGGGGTCGCAGCGCTGGGAGTTGAAGTCGCGGGAGGCGACAGCGGTCTATCCGGTGGGCGACCGCGCGCTGGTGTTCACGACGAAGGATTACATCCGGTCGCAAACGAAATTAAAGTTGGTCGACCCGGGGGACTAGGCCGGGCCTCGCGCGTTTTATTTTCGGGACAAATGCTCCGCGTTGGATTCAATCTCGTCCCATGACGGGCAATCCCGCGCTTATTGAATTCATCGTCGACCGCATCCGGCGCGGCGGGGCGGTGACGTTCCGGTGGTTCATGGAGCAGGCGCTTTACCATCCGGAGCACGGGTATTACGCGTCGGGCAAGGCGGCCACGGGGCGCGCGGGGGATTTTTTTACGAACGTGAGCGTGGGGCCGCTGTTTGGCCGGCTGCTCGGGATGCAATTCCGCGAAATGTGGGAGCGGATGGGTGCGCCGGGGGACTTTGCGATCGTCGAGCAGGGGGCGAACGACGGCCAGTTTGCGCGCGATGTGCTTGAGGCGCTGCAAGTCGATTCGCCGGAGTTTGCGCGGGCGGCGCGCTATATGATCGTCGAGCCGTTCCCGGCGCTCGAACAACGGCAGCGCAACATGCTCGCCGGTTTTCCGCGCGTGGAGTGGCGTGGTTCGCTGGAAAACACCGGCCCCTTCCGAGGCGTGCATTTTTCAAACGAACTGGTGGATGCCATGCCGGTGCACCTCGTGAAATTCGCGGCCGGCGAATGGAGGGAGCGCGTCGTGGATTGGAGGGAAGGGGAATTCGCATGGGGGGATGCCCCGCTCTCGACCGAACGGCTCAGCATGCACTTGGAAAAACTCCCGCGCGACACCGGGGAAAATTACACGACCGAGGTGAACATCGCCGCGCTCGAATGGATCGGGACGCTCGCCACGCGGATGGAAGCGGGATATGTGCTCGTCGCGGATTACGGCCATCCGCGGGCGGTTTATTACGCGCCGGAGCGCGCCGGGGGTACGCTCGCATGCTACTCCCGCCACAGGCGCGGCGACGACCCGCTGCGGAACATCGGCCTCACGGACATCACGGCGCACGCGGAATTCACCAGCCTTGCGGAATGCGCTGTGTCGTGCGGCCTGCGCCTGGCGGGCTACGCGGACCAGCACCATTTCATGACGGGGCTGGGCAAGGACGCCTTCCCCGACACAGACACGCCGCCCGATGCGGCGCGGCGCAAGGCGATGCGGGAATTCACCACGCTGATGCACCCCACTTTCATGGGCCGCAATTTCAAGTTCCTCGCGCTGGAGAAAAATCTTCCTCCCGGCGCGGATGCGGTAACGCTAGCGGGGTTCCGTTTCTCGCAGAACCCCGCTTCGCTTTTTGCGCAATACGACGCCTAGTGGTTGGTTCCGCTGAGTCCCGTGCCGCTGGTGGCTGTGCCGCTGACCCCGGTTCCGCTGGTGCTGGTTCCGCTGGTCGTGCCCGTGCCGATACTGCTGGTGCCTGTACCGGCGCTGCCCATCCCGTTAGTGCCGGTCAACGCGCCGCCCATTCCGCCGGTGCCTGTGGAGACGCCTGTGTTTCCGCCCGGCGCCGTGGGCACGCTTCCGCCACCCGCGCCTCCCGAAGAACCGCCGCCCGCGCCACCGCCTCCCGCCCCGCCAGCCTGAGCAACCAGAATTTCCCTGTCAGGGTTTGCAGCCTGGAGCGCGAGGCATCCAAGGCCGAGCAGGAGTGATCCCGCGAACATTGATATGGGTTTGATTTTCATAACATATCGAAATCGAATCCCGCGCGGCGCGTGGATGCGCCGCACGCGAAAGGCGATATTGCGCGCCGCCAAACAATGAGATACAACC
>DASZPK010000505.1:0-5830 GCA_035550335.1 Chthoniobacteraceae bacterium
GTTCCGGGTCGAGATGGTCGAGGAGAAAATCGGCGAGGAATTGCGGCTGGCTCCGCTCGTAAACGAGCGTGCCGACTTGGAAAAGTTGCGCGCCAAGCGGACGAAACCCATTCACGCCCGCGCGCGCCCAATCGCGCACGAGGCGCAGCCCTTCCTCCACGGCATCGGTGATCTGGCCGGCGAGGTCGAGGCGCGTGGACTCATCCTCCGGGGCGAGTGCGGAGAGCTGGGACACCAGCGCCCGGCACAGGGCATGCCGGGCTTTGAGACCGGCCTCCGCGACCGGCAGCTCGGCGCCGTTGCATTGATTGAGGAGCGCGAGCGCGCTTTCGGCATCGGCGCGCGCCGCAGGCGCGGCGGCATCGCCGGCGGAATGAAGCGACGCCCCGGCATGGTTGATGAGCGCCACAGCGCGGATCAACGCGAACTCGGCATTGGCGGCCTGCGGGCTGGCGCCCATGAAATCGACGACTTTTTGGAATGACGCGATCGCCTCCGCGAGCGCGGGCGCGTCGCCCTTGGCCTCAAGCGCAATCCCGCGGTTGATCCACGCGACGGCGAGGCGTTTTAAATAGAGCGCGTTGTCATCGAGCGGCAGGCTTTCCAGCAATCCGATGGCCTCGGTGTGCGAGGAGATGGCCTCGTCGATGCGCGCCGCGTCGCACAAGCGCGTGAGGGCGTCGCCGCGATTGATGAGGCCCGCGGCGAGGCCGTAACGGAATTCCGCGTTTTCAGCGAGGGGCAGCTTGCGCCGCAGCGCGATGGCGTCGTCGAAGCATTGCACCGCCTCGCGCAACGCATCCGGCGCGCCCGTATTCATCAGCGCGATGCCGCGGTGCATGAACGTGGACGCCTGCTCGTTAAGTTCGACCGGCCCGGAATTCATCGGGCGGCAGCATGACAGGACTCCGTGCGTTTTTCATAGCATTTATTCGGAATTCCGCGGTCAGAAATTATCCACGGAAAATCCCGGTTCCGGATGGATAAGTTCCGTCGCGATTCTTCCGAAAAGTACGCGCTCAGAGTCGCTGCAATGCGCGGCCCGTCTGGCATCCCCCTGCTTGCATCGCGGGCGCAATTGTAGCAACAACCTGGCTCAATCGTGGCAACCCGTAACTCGACTCATTACGAATTGCCTTTCCTCCCCGCCTTGTATCCATAAAGCCCGTAAAACCCGACATAGGCGTAGGCAATGAGCGGGACGATGTAGGAAATCTGGAGGCCGCCTTTGTCGGCGATGTGCCCTTGGAGCGGCGGCAGAATCGCGCCGCCGAGGATCGCCATGACGAGCAGCGAGGAAACCTGGCTTTTGTAGATGCCCGTGCCCTCGAGCGCGAGCGAGAAGGTGTTTGACCAGCCGATGGAAGTGAACAGGCCCACGCCGATGACGCACCACATGGCGATCCTCCCGCCGGCCGCAATGGCGATCGCGAGCAGCACGACGATCGTCGCGGAGAAAATGGCGAGCGTGCGGCCCGCGCTGGCTTTGCCGAGTTGAAACAGGAGCCAGCACAGCACCAGGAGCGGCGGGTAGTTGCGCATGATTGCCCAGCCGTGCGGAAAATCAAACTGCCGCAGCTTGGTGTCCCAACTGAGCAAGATCCAGAAAAGGAAAAAGCACACCACCGGAATGGCCGCGAGAAGACGCTGTTTTTTGGCCCTGTTCATCCCGCTCAATTCCAGCGCGCCCATGAACCGGCCGATCAACATGCCGCCCCAAAAGAGCGACACATATTTGCTGGCTTCCCCCGGATCCAGGCCAGCCACGCTTTTTTGCCCGAGGAAATTGATGATGGAACTGCCGACCGCGACTTCCCCGCCGACGTACATGAAAATGGCAATGACCCCAAGGACCACGTGCGGATATTTCAGCGCGCCGGCACCGGGCTCGATTTTTCCTTCGCCGATGTGCGGCAGGTGAATGCGGAAAAATATCGCGGCCAGCACGAGGAAGATCGCGCAAAATGCGAGATACGGCACCCGGACCGATTCGGCCCCGCTCGCGCCTGCCCTGTGAAAGTACTCAAAAATCAACCAGCCGCCAATCAGCGGCCCGATGGTGGTGCCGACCGAGTTGAATCCTTGCGCGAGATTGAGCCGGCTCGAAGCTGTCTGTTCCGGGCCGAGGATCGTCACGTAGGGATTGGCGGCGATTTGCAACATGGCAAACCCCAGCCCGACTATGAAGAGCGCGCCGAGGAAAAGCGGATACGAAAGCATGGTGGCGGCCGGCCAGAACAACGCGCTGCCGGCGGCCGAGAGCACAAGCCCGGCAACCACCCCGTTCTTGTAGCCGATGCGCGCAATCGGGTCGCCGGTGGTGATGGAAATAAAAAAATAGAGCAGCGAGCCGATGAAGTAAGCGCCAAAAAACGCAAACTGCACCAGCATGGCGTGAAAATAATCAAGCGTGAACGCCTCCTTGAAACGGGGGACCAAAATATCGTTGAACACGGTCGTGAAGCCCCACATGAAGAAGAGGACCGTCATGATCGCGAACGGGCCGCGGTAGGTCTTCCCGCCAGTTGAAGCGGGATTGGGTTCGATGCTCGAGCCGATGGCTGTCATGGATTGCGGATGGGGGGGACGCGGGGGACGCAGCTGTTTTACAGCCCGGAAGAGGGTGATACAAAAGAAAAGAGAATGACAGGCCCTATTTTTGTAATACAGGATTCCCGGTCATGACCTTCGATAGGAATCAGGGGTCTGTGCGGTGCATCGCTTGAAGAAGCGGCAAAAATAAGTGGAGGATGCAAAGCCGCAACGCCCGGCTATCTCGGAGAGTGAGAGGTTTGAATTACGCAAAAGATTCCGGCTGCGCTGGAGGCGTATGCGGGTGATTTCCCCGGCGATGGTCCTGCCCAGATACGCCAGGAATAATTTGTCCAAAGTCGAGCGCGAGACTCCCGCCGACTGGCAGATCTCCTCGACGGAGGCTTTGCTGAAACTCTTGTCCCGGATCAGCCGGGCTGCGTGGACCACCGCCGGATGGTCCGCCACGACCGTATCGGTGGACTTCCTCTGCACCACCTGGCGCGGGGGCACGAGATGATAGGGGGCTACTCGTTTTCCGTCCAATTGATCGGCAATCAATTGCGCGGCAAGGAAACCGATTTTTTCCACGTCAGGTTCGATGCTGGAGAGCGTCGGCCGGCAGAGGCGGCAAATGATTTCATCGTTATCAATGCCCAGGACGGCGATTTCTTCCGGCATCCTGATTCGGGCTTCCCTGCAGGCGTTGATCACCTGCTGGCCCAGAATGTCATTGCCGGCAAGGATCGCCACGGGCTTGGGGAGGGAGCGCAACCATTTGGAGAAATGAGCATTGTGTGCCGTGACACTTTTTTCAAACCGGTATAAATCCTCGCCCACCCGCTTGTGTCCGGATGGCTCATAGATGTGCACGTCTTTTAACTCCAGCGCCTGCTGCCGGACCGCTTCCTCGCGCTGGTCGGAAAAAAACACGCCCGGATAACCGCAATAAGCAAGATGCCGGAACCCGGATTGCAGGAAAAATTCAAAGGCCAGGCGGACAATCATCCCGTCATCCGACTCAATCACCGGGATGGACGCGCCCCGGCACCGCCCGTGCACGTCCACCGCGGGCACGCCGAGAGCATCGATTTTCCGGCGCAATTTCCGGTTGGGGATATAGGCGATGAGCGCATCCAGGCGGGACTTCTTCAGCCAGCCGGGCAATTCGTCCAGCTCGGGGCGCTCATGCGCGAGGACGATCCAATGCTCGCGTGTCTCGGCAAAATTGGCGACTCCCCGGTAAATGCCCCGCCCGTAGGCCCTGGATGCGTCAACCAAAAGGCCAATGTGTGTCGGCTTTTTCATTGGGGGAAGATGGAGGAGCAAATCCTGTGTTACAAAGATATGCCCGAGTCACAAAAAAGGACATCTCATTATCTTTTCTATTATATAATCCTCCTTCGCATTGCAAGACAACACCCCGGCGCATTCGCGCTCGCCAGCAAAATTCACGATGGCAGGGCCGCCCCAGTTCGATAAGAAAATTCCCTACCCCCATCAGCGGCGACCTCCAGCGAGATCGGGCTGTGCCTCCAATTTCGGTATTTAGAGGAGCTTGGTAACCTTTCAACCATCAGCAAACCAATAACCGGGGAAACAAAGACAATGAATGCAAACAAAGTGATGGTTGAACAACTTGCCGGATCGGAACTCTTCAAGGAGTACGAGAAAGCTTATAACTCAACAACAGGCATGCCGCTCGCCATCCAGCCGGCGGAATCCTTCGAGCTCTCGTTCAAGGGCAAAAAACGTGAAAATCCTTTTTGCGCGATGATGGCGCGCAACAACGGCTCTTGCGCCGCCTGCCTCCAGATGCAGGAGAAGATCCGCCATGATGCCTCGGAGAAAGCGGCGGTCACGACCTGCGCCTACGGCATTTCCGAAGCCGCGGTGCCGGTGCGCCTCGGCGAGAAAGCCATCGGGTTTCTGCAAACGGGACAGGTCTTCATGGAAAAACCGTCCACGGCCAAAGTTGAAAAAGCGGTGGCACAGGCGCGTGCCCTCGGGATCAAGGCGAGTGGTGACGCCATTCGCAGCATGTATTTGAAAACCCCGGTCATGCTCCGGGAGAAGTTCCGCTCCTCGATCCAACTCCTCACGGTGTTCGCGGAGTTGCTTTCCATCAAAAGCAATCAAATCGTCGTGGCGCAGTCCAATTCCGAACCGCCGGTCATCACCAGGGCGAAAAACTTCATCAAGGAGAAGCACACCGAGGAAATTTCCCTGCACCAAGTGGCGAAGGAAGTGCATGTGAGTTCGTTCTATCTCTGCAAACTTTTCCGCAAGGCCACCAGCATGACCTTCACGGAGTTCGTCTGCAGGACCCGCCTGGAGGCCGCAAAAAACCTGCTGCTGAACCCCAACCTGCGGGTCAGCGAAATCGTCTATGAAGTGGGCTTCCAGTCCCTCACCCACTTCAACCGCGTGTTCAAGAAGACCATGGGCGAATCGCCCACTTCCTACCGGTCGCGCATCCCCGGCCATCGCAACGCGCCCGCTTCGATCCGGAAATCCCTCCGCTTCAACCAGCGCTCCACGGCCCTCCCCCTGGCAGCCTGATGAAAAAACTTGCCGCCAGGGGAGGCGGGCGACAGGCTGCGCGAAACCGATCGCACAAGGTGTCATCACCCGAATCCGAAACACCCATCGAACAGCAAACTGCGCGGCTGGCGCAAATCGTGGCGTCATCCGACGACGCCATCATTGGCAAAAACCTCCAGGGCGTCATCACCAGTTGGAACCGGGGCGCGGAAAAATTGTTCGGCTATGGGGCCGCGGAGGCCATCGGGCGCCCCATTCTTTTTCTGATCCCGCCCGACCGCGCGGAAGAGGAGCGTTCCATTATTGCAAAGGTTGCCGCGGGGGAGCATGTCGAGCATTACGAAACGGTGCGCCTCCGCAAGGATGGGAGCCCCGTGCAGGTCTCCATCACGGTCTCCCCGATCAGGGACGCTGCCGGGCGCATCGTGGGCGCGTCGAAAATTGCGCGGGACATCGGCGACCGGAAGGAATCCGAGCGCCGTCTTCGCGCCGCGCTGAAGGAGGTCGGCGACATGAAGGCCGCCCTCGACGAGCATTCCATCGTGGCCATCACCGACGCCTCCGGCCGGATCACTTATGTGAACGATAAATTTTGCGCCATCTCGAAGTATTCCCGCGAGGAGTTGCTGGGCCGGGACCACCGCATCATCAATTCCAAGTATCATCCGAAAAAATTCATCCGCGATCTCTGGGCTACCATCACGCACGGCAAACCGTGGCGCGGGGAAATCCGCAACCGCGCGAAGGACGGGTC
>DASZPK010000506.1:0-3331 GCA_035550335.1 Chthoniobacteraceae bacterium
ATTTTTCTCCTGGTGAGCTTGCAGATGACCACGGCGTTGCGGCCGATCATCAGTCCCTCGGTGGAGGGCTGGCTGCCGAAGGAGAAAAAGTTTTTCCTAACTTACTGGAGTGAAAACGTCTCCCCGGAACAAAAGCCCCAAGGCACACCGCCATCCTACCGGTGATATGACGTATCTTCCCATTCTGGCTTCACCCGATTTCAGGGGGTTCGATGAAGAACTGAACCTGCTCCTGCTGTGGAGGGGCACGTTGCTGCCAATTTACTTCATCGGCTCGCTGGGTGGCGACATCACGGCGGAGCGGCTCCGGCTTGCTGGAATGCAGGCAGCCACGTTGGTATTGGCGCAAATCGCGCAATGGATGTTGGTCCGAAAAAAGCCGGCGGCGCTGCGGGTATTGACCACGATGGCAGCGTACCTCATCGCGAATTTTTGTTTTACCTTTTGGGAAATCCATCGCTCCGTGCCATAGCCCTCTCATTTTGTTGTAAACAAAAACGGAGCCCCGTGCGTTTCGTTGGTGGATGTTTACACCAAACGGCGCAAATCGATGAAGTTTTTTGGACGCCTCATCGTGCTTTGCCGCGGGGACTCGGAGCAGATCGCGCTCTGGCTGGATGAGCGCGATTTGCGCTGGCTCGCGTTTTGCGCGGCGTCGATCGTCGCGGGCTGCGCGCTGTACGGAGGGGTGGTGGGGTTGTGGCGCGCGCCTGCGCAGGCTGTTTATACGGCCGTTAAAATGCCGCTGCTGGTCTTCCTAACGTGCGGGGCGAACGCGCTGCTGAACGGGATGCTGGCGCAGTTGCTCGGTTCGGGGCTCGGGTTCCGGCAGACGTCGCTGGCGATTTTGATGAGCTTCGCCACATCGTCGGTGGTGGTGGCGGCGCTGAGCCCTGTCTCGTTATTCGTTTGCCTCAACACGCCGCCGCCCGCCGCGCACGCCGAGCACGGGGCGGCGCACAGCGTGATGATCCTGTGCAATGTGGTTTTCATCGCGTATGCCGGGGTGGTGGCCAACCAGCGGCTGCTCCGGATGCTGGCGCACCGCTGCGGAAATGCGCGCGTCGCGCGGCGTGTATTCGGTAGCTGGCTGGCGGGAAATCTTTTCCTCGGGGCGCAGATTTCGTGGATCCTGCGGCCGTTCATCGGGAGCCCGCTGCTGGCGGTGCAATTCCTGCGCGACAATCCGTTCCATGGGAATTTTTATGAAACCGTGTTTAACGCATTGAAAAATACCATCCAGTAGGAGACCAACATTATGAACCCTCCCGACGAACCCGCTTCCCCCGAGCCGCCAAATCCGCAACCGGCCTCTCCTCCCCGCCCGCAATACCCGCCGCGGCCCGCCGCGCCGCCGCTTACACAGGACGCCGGCGCCGGACTGCTGCTGGATTCGCTGCTCAAACGGCCCGCGCAGTTGATCCAGCTCGTGTGCGAGGGCGGGAACTCGCGGTTCTGGCCATTGTTCCTCACGACGGCGCTGATGGCCTTCGCGGTGTTCGGCCTCGTGGTCGGCTCGTTTTACGGCGGGCAGCAATACGGGATCTCGCCGGCGAAAATCTGCGCGGGCGAATTGTTCAGCCTGCTGATCTGCTTCCCGAGCTTTTACATTTTCGCGAGCCTGTCGGGGGTGACGGTTTCGCTGCGGGCGCTGGCCGGCGTGTTTCTGTGCATGTTCGCGCTCACGGGGCTGCTGCTGCTCGGGTTTGCGCCGGTGGCGTGGGTGTTCTCGCAACCGACCGAATCGGTGACCTTCATCGGGGCGATGTATCTCGTGTTCTGGCTCATCGCGACGCTCTTCGGGCTGCGGTTGCTGGATTACATGTCGGCCTCGCAAAACACGGTGGAGCGCGTCCATCTGCGTGTGTGGGCGCTCATTTTCCTCCTGGTATGCCTGCAGATGACGACCGCGTTGCGGCCCATCGTGGCGAAGTCTGACCAATGGCTGCCGACTGAAAAGAAATTCTTCATCGCCTACTGGCTCGAAAATCTAGCCGGGGCGTTGAAACAGGACCAGCCGCCAGGCGGGAATCAATAAAACACCACCGGGCCCGCTCCGGTATGTGCAACCGGAGCGGCCAGCTAATCCCGCAAAGCGGGAAATTTAAATGTCTTGCTGCTGAGCGCAGCAAAAGAGCGGCCTACTTGTCGAAATCGATCGCGAGATGGAGTTGCTTGAGAGCTTCATCCACGGCGGCCAGGGCGGCTTCGCGGTGCCCGCCGAAGTCGTGCTTGGCTTCCTTCAGATGGACCCGTGCCGCTTCAAGGGCGCGGATGGCTTCATGGATCTCCGGATGGCGGTAGGCCGGTTCGGCCTGGACGGTGGTGGTGACGGTGAGCGGCATCAGAAGGCCCGCGGCAACACAGCATGTCGTAATGAGTTTTTTCATGGGATTAATGGGTTTGACGTTGATTGCATCCTTTTGGGATTGCGTTTTACTAGATATATAAACGCGGGAAGCTCAGCAAAGGTTTCGTCGATTTGAAAAAACGATGAATTTTTCTTTTGTATTGAAATTCGATACCAGAGTAAGCCCGCGATCATTGCCTATTTGGTGCTGAACGTCAGCTTGCCGTCCTTCGCACCGATGTGGACGGTGTCGCCCTCGCGGAATTTGCCGGCGAGGATTTCGAGCGAGAGCGGGTCGAGCAGGCTGCGCTGGATCACGCGCTTCAACGGGCGCGCGCCATAGACCGGATCGTACCCCTCGCGCGCGAGCAGGAGTTTCGCGGCGTCGGTGAGGACGAGCGTGATCTTCTGCGCGGCAAGGCGCTTGGTAAGGCGGGCAAGCTGGATTTCGACGATCTTCGAGAGGTCCTTGTCGGTGAGGCGGTCGAAGATGATGATTTCGTCGACGCGATTCAGGAACTCGGGGCGGAAATGGGCGCGCAGCGCCTCCATCACACGCTTCTCGCGCTCGGCGGAATCGGAGTCGTCGAGGATATATTGCGAACCGATGTTCGACGTCATGATGATGACCGTGTTTTTGAAGTCGACGGTGCGCCCCTGGCCGTCGGTGATGCGGCCATCGTCGAGCACTTGTAAAAGGACGTTAAACACATCGCCGTGGGCTTTCTCGATCTCGTCGAAAAGGACGACGCTGTATGGCTTGCGCCGGACGGCTTCGCTGAGCTGGCCGCCCTCCTCGTAGCCGACGTAGCCGGGAGGCGCACCGATGAGCCGGGCGACGGTGTGTTTTTCCATATATTCGCTCATGTCGATGCGGATCATGGCGTTTTCGTCGTCGAAGAGGAATTCGGCGAGGGCGCGGCTGAGCTCGGTTTTGCCGACGCCGGTGGGGCCGAGGAAAATGAAGGAGCCGATGGGACG
>DASZPK010000507.1:0-4676 GCA_035550335.1 Chthoniobacteraceae bacterium
CGCGGCTGAGGATGGCCACGCGCCGTCCGCCGGACTGCAGCGCGCGTGCAAAACACTCGACAACGGGTGTTTTACCCGTGCCTCCGACGGTCAGGTTCCCGATGCTGATGACGAGGCACCCGATGTGGTGCTCGCGGAAGATGCGCTTGCGGAAAAAGAGGATGCGCGTCTGGACGATGGCGCGGAAGACGAACGAGAAAAGGTACAGCACCCAGCGCAGCACCGCCGCGCGCTTCCCGTAGCGGCGCTCCAGGATGACGTCCGTCGCGAACTCCTCGAAATCTTCAAGCCAGCGGCGCATGGCTCACTTTGCCTTTCTTGCTCCCTCGTTATCCGCGGTGGCGATGAGGACCCGTGCTTTGGTTTTGCCTGCGGCTGCGAGCATCGCCGCGGCGACTTTTTTCGGATTTTTCAAAGTCACGCAAATGATCGCGGAACCGGAGCCGCTCAGGAATCCGCCGATCGCCCCGGCCTTTTCGCCCGCTGCGATGACTTTGGGCAGGATGGGGACGAGCGGCTGGCGGTAGGGCTGGTGGAGGTAGTCTGTAAAACAACCGCTCAACAATTCATACTGCTGGTAAAGGAAGGCTGCGGTGATGTTTGCTGCGTTGATGGCGCTGGCGACCGCCTGCTTGTGGGGCATCGACTTGGGCATCACGCGGCGGGCGTCGGCGGTTTTTACCTCGAAGCCGGGGATGAGCACCACGAATTTCAGGGCGCTGGAAACCGGGGCGGTGATACAGCGCGCGCCTTCGTCGGAGGAATGGGCCACCGCGAAACCACCGAATTCGCCGGGAGCGGCGTTGTCCGGGTGGCCTTCGAGATCGGCGCAGAGCTGGAAAAGGTCGTCGCGAATGAGCGGGCGCCGGCTCAGTTCATTGAGAGCGTGAAGGATGCCGAGCCGGACAGTGACGCTGCTTCCGAGGCCGCGCGCGGTGGGCACATCACCCGCGATCTCCCAGCCGAAAGGGAACGGGTCCACCCCCGCGAACTCGAAAAACGCCGCGCCCGCCTCATCGACCATCGGGTGCGGCGGCGTGGCGGCAAACCGCGTGACGGTGACGCGGTTGTAAATATTGAGCGCGACGCCGAGGCAATCGTAGCCGGGGCCGAGATTGGCGGTGGTGCCCGGGACCTGGATGGTGATGGAATCTGCCATTAGTGAAAATTTAAGATTTAAGATTTAAGATTTAAGACTTAGGCTCTGCGACCGCGATAGGAAATCCTAAATCTTAATTCTTAAATCTTAAATCAAAATGTCCCGCCCCGACGGCCGCACCCCCAACCAGCTCCGCCCCCTCACATTCACTCCCGGTATCGCACCGCATGCGACCGGGTCGGTGCTGATCGCCATGGGCAACACGCGCGTGATTTGCAGCGCCATGATCGAGGAGGCCGTTCCCCGCTGGATGAAGGAGCAGCAGGTGAGCGGCGGCTGGATCACCGCGGAGTATTCGATGCTCCCGTATTCGACGCTCGATCGCAAACCGCGCGACATCACGAAGGGCAAACTCGACGGGCGCAGCACGGAAATCCAGCGCCTCATCGGGCGCTCGCTGCGCGCGGCGGTCGATCTCGAGATCCTCGGCGCGCGCACGCTCTGGATCGATTGCGACGTCCTCCAGGCCGACGGCGGCACGCGCACGGCGGCGATCACCGGCGGCTGCGTGGCGGCGGCCATGGCCTGCAAGACGCTGGTCGAGGCAGGCAAGCTCGCGCGCATGCCCATCAAGCAACTCGTCGCGGCGGTGAGCGTGGGCATGTGCGGCGGCGAGCCGGTGCTGGACCTCAATTACGAGGAGGACAAGGACGCCGCTGTGGACATGAATGTCGTCATGACCGCCGATGGCCGGTTCGTCGAGGTGCAAGGGGCGGGGGAGGAGTCAACTTTTTCGCAGGAAGAATTCGCATCCATGCTTGATATTGGCAGGCGCGGTATCGCAGAATTGATTGATGCCCAGCGGAATTTGCTGGCTTAGTTAAACAGAGTAACATACGTCACCAGCGCGCAGAGCAGCTCCCCATCATCGTTTTATGAAGAAAGCTTTAATCACCGGGATCACAGGCCAGGACGGTTCGTACCTCGCCGACCTTTTGCTGGCCAAGGGCTACGAAGTCCACGGCATCATCCGCCGCGCCAGCACGTTCAACACCTCCCGGATCGACCACATTTACGCCGACCCGCATGTCCACGGCGTGCATTTCTTCCTCCACTTCGGCGACCTCTCCGACTCGCTCAACCTCACGCGGCTCATTGACCGCGTGGGCCCGGACGAAATCTACCACCTCGGCGCGCAGAGCCATGTGCGCGTGAGCTTCGACATCCCGGAATACACATCGGATGTGACGGGCATCGGCACAATCCGCATCCTCGAGGCGATCCGCGAGGCCAAGGTGCAGGCGCGGTTTTACCAGGCGTCGTCGAGCGAGATGTATGGCAAGGTGCAGGCAGTGCCGCAGACCGAGAGCACGCCGTTCTGGCCGCGCAGCCCCTATGCGGTGGCGAAGGTGTTCGCGTATTGGGCAACCGTGAATTACCGCGAGAGCTACGGCATGCACGCGACCAACGGGATTTTGTTCAACCACGAGAGCCCGCGCCGCGGCGCGACTTTCGTCACGCGCAAGATCACGCGTGCCGTCGCCCGCATCAAGAAGGGCCTGCAAAAAGACCTTTTCCTCGGCAACCTCGACGCCAAGCGCGACTGGGGTTACGCGCCCGAATACGTCGAAGGGATGTGGCGCATCCTCCAGCACGACCAGCCGGACGATTACGTGCTCGCGACGAATGAGACGCACACCGTGCGCGAATTCGCCGAGGTGGCCTTCGCCCACGTGGGGCTCGACTGGCAGGAATTCGTTAAATACGACGCGCGCTACGAGCGTCCCGCCGAGGTGGACCTGCTCATCGGCAACCCCGCCAAGGCGAAGGAAAAACTCGGTTGGGAGCCGAAGGTGAAATTCAAGGAACTGGTGCAAATCATGGTCGACGCCGATCTCGCGGAAATTTCCTGAGAGGGCTGGACATGCCGAGGGAATGAATGCTGCCATGCGCGAATTCATTCCAGGCGGATTCCCGGAGTGGGCGTTCAATCCCGCCCTCATCGAATGGCGCGGGCGCATGCTGATGATGTACCGCTGCGACAAGCCGGAAAACAGGGGCTTGTTCATCGGCGAGGTCAAGGCGGACTTGGAACCGCTGGGTGATTTCCGCAAGGTCAGCGTTCCATTGGGGGATTTTCCCTGCCAGGACCCGCGCTTTTTTATTTTCAAGGGCAGGCTGCATTTCTCCTTCGTCCAGGCTGAAAGGCTGCGCCAACGCGTGGGGATCGGCCTGCTCGATGACGATTGGACGGCGCGCGACTGCCGCTTGATCGAGCATCCGGCCGGCCAGGCGCTGGAGAAAAACTGGATATTCTTCGAGCATGGCGGGGAGCTTTACTTCACGTATTCGATGGGCGGCGGTGTCCATCAGGTATGCCGCGTGAACGGCGGGACCTGCGAGCCTTGTTATACAACGGCGTACGATGCGAGCCATTGGAAATGGGGCCCCGCGCGCGGCGGCACGCAACTCGTGGCGCACGGGGGGCTCTGGCACGGGTTTTTCCACGCGGCGCTTTTCGACCACGAGGGGCTCAAGCGGCGCTACTTCATGGGAGCGTATGCCATGGCCCCGGAGCCGCCCTTTTCCATCGTGAAATGGTCGCGCTCCCCGCTGTACACGCCGGGCGAATCCGGCCGGTGCGCGATCACCGACTATTCGCCGGGCGAAATTATGGCGGTGATTTTTCCCTCGGGGCTCGTGATGCGCGATGGCTCCTGGCTGGTGGCCGCCGGCTATAACGATTATTTCATCCGCGGGTTCGAAATCAGCCACGCATGGTTGAATGAAAACATGGTTGATGCCACGTCGCATATGGCCGCCGCGCATTCGGACGACTGGCTGCTGCATTTTCCGGTGTATGATCCTTTCTGGATGAATATCCTCGATGTGGCGCAGGCATCCATCACCCCCGGGCAGAGGATGTTTTCCCACTCCGCCTTCTTCCCGCGTTTCCCCGGCGCGCAGTCGTATGAACACATGGAGGAGAAAAGCCTGCGCGAAGCGGACTGGATCATTTTCCACAAGGGATACGCGGAGATCGTCGGGCTGCCGGTGTTGCGTTGCATCCAGCAGTTGTTTAACACCGTGTTCGCCAACGAAGTCTTCGTGCTCCTGGCGCGCAAGGAATTGCCCGCCGCCAGGATCCCATTCGACCCGCTTCACGAGGCGGCGTTATGGGCCGAGGCGAAGCGGCTTGAAGCCGGCCCCGCATGGGAGCCACCCGAAGAGAGCTGCGCTGATGCGCCTCCGCTTCCTTCCCCCGAAAATTGGTTTCCCGGGGACGCTGGGGAGCGCTGCGAGATTGCGGTCGCCATCTGCACCCACAACGCGCTCGACTACACGCAGCGCTGTGTCGCCAGCCTCGCACGGTTCGCCGTCCGCCCTTACCACGTTTTTATCGTGGATGATCTCTCCACCGACGGCACTCGCGAATGGCTCGCCCGCCAGCGCGCCCCCGGACTCACGTATCACTTCAACCTCGAACAACAAGGCGTGATCGGCACCCGCAACCGGCTCATCGAAATGATTCTCCCCGCGCTCGCCGACGGGGGCTCCGTCGTTTTCCTGGACAACG
>DASZPK010000508.1:0-10756 GCA_035550335.1 Chthoniobacteraceae bacterium
GCGCGGCGATGAGACCGACCGCATCGTGGGCCTGGAACTCGGCGCCGACGATTATTTGCCGAAGACCTTTTCCTCGCGCGAACTGCTCGCGCGCCTCCGGGCGGTCACGCGCCGGGTTGCGCGCCCCGCGTCGCACGACGAAAAGGAGGAGGCCGAAATCGTGGTCGGCCCCCTGCGCATCGACCCCGCGCGCCACATCGCGCTCCTCGAGGAGAAACCGCTGAAACTCACCGCGCTGGAGTTCGACCTCCTGCTCACCCTCGCCCGCGCGCGCGGCCGCGTGAAATCGCGCGAGAATTTGATCGAGACGCTGGGCGAGCGCCTTTACGACGGCCTCGACCGCTCGATCGACGTCCACATCTGGTCGCTCCGCCGCAAGCTCGGCGACGACCCCAAGCAACCCCGCTTCATCCGCACGGTGCGCGCCGTCGGCTACATGCTGATCAACCCCGACGCGGAGTAAACCATGCGCGTGCGCCTTCCATTGTCCGCAAAAATCCTGCTCTGGTTCTTCCTGAACTTCGCGGCACTCATAACGGTTGTTATTATCTTGTTTAACGCCCAGTTCCACTTCAACCTGAACTGGCTCCTCACCGGCAGTGTCCGCTCGGATGTGGAAAAGCTGCGCGACGTGATCGCCTTCGACCTCGAAAACTCCTCGCCCGACGACTGGGAGAACGTGATCGCCCACCACAGCGCGGTGAGCCACCTGCGATTGACTGTCTTCGACGACAGCGGCACCCAGATCCTGGGCCCCGGCACCGAGTTGCCGCAGGAAGTGGCGGCGAGGCTCGCCCCCCCGCGCCAGCCGTGGCCGATGGGCAGACCCCCTTCGCCGTCGCCGTCGCCAACACCCGCATCCGGCCTTCCCGCTCCGTTCGGGTCGCACATGTGGTCCTCCGCGGATGATAAAAATTGGGGAACGAACGCGAATTGGACCACCGTGGCGGACGCGACGGTTTCACCCTCGCCGTCACCCTCCGCACAACCCGGGCCGCCGCCGGGATTTGAGCGCAGGGGCGGCCCGCCATTCTGGTGGCGCGGCCGGGTGGAATTGATGCGCACCGAGCACCCCACGCATTACTGGCTGCTGGTCGGCATGCGCATTGACAACCCCGAGACACTCGTGCCGGTGCGCGGCACGCTGGTGATTGACGATTCCTCATTCACGATGGGCGGCCTGCTCGTCAACCTCGGCCCGTGGTGGAAGCTCGGCCTCGGCGCGGTGGCATTCACCATCGTCTTCTGGTTCCCACTCCTTTACGGAATCACCCGCTCGATCCGCAAACTCAACCTTGCCACGAAACGGATCGCCGAGGGGAGGTTCGACGCCCGCGTGACCACACGCCGTCGCGACGAGCTCGGCGTGCTCGCCGAATCGATCAACCAAATGGCCGCCCGCCTCGACGGTTTCGTGAAGGGCCAGAAGCGCTTCCTCGGCGATGTCGCGCACGAACTCTGCTCCCCCTTGGCGCGCTTGCAGATGGCCCTCGGCATCCTCGAGCAGAACGCGAACGAAAAACAACTCCCCTACGCCCAGGCCGCAAACGATAAAGCGGGACAAATCTCGACCTTGGTAAACGCCCTGCTCGATTTCTCAAAAGCCTCCTTCGAGGCGCAATCCGTCCACCTCAAGCCCGTGAACATCAAGGAAGTCGCCGAAAAAGCCCTCGCCCAGGAATCCGCCCCCACCGAATCCGTGATGGTCGATATCCCCGCAAACCTCACCGCCTGCGCCGACCCGGAACTCCTCACCCGCGCAGTCGCGAATCTGGTCCGCAACGCCGTCCGCCACAACGACAAGGTCGGAAAAATCATCCTAACCGGCACGCGCAACGGCGGCGAAGTGACCCTGGGCGTCGCCGATTGCGGCACCGGCGTGCCCGAAGCCGAGCTGCCAAAAATCTTCGACGCCTTCTACCGACTCGACGCCTCCCGCGCGCGCGAAACCGGCGGCGTCGGCCTCGGCCTCACCATTGTTAAAACATGCGTTGAGTCCTGCCTCGGCACCGTCACCGCCCGCAACCGCCAGCCCCACGGCCTCGAGGTCATCATCACCCTCAACGAGGAATGCCCGCCCGCCCAGAAGTGATAATGAATTAACCGGAATTGGGGGAATTTCCGTCAAATATTCATGAGATTCATTTGCACGCAGCGGCCATGAAGAGCGGCATATCATTCATCCTCGGTGCAGTCGCATTATTTGGATCGTTGATGTGTGCCACTTCCAAAGCACAGGAGCCCGACGCAAGTGCCGCCCTAAAACCGGAAGTTTTCAAGGAACCGGTACCTCCACCGGACGACGGCCAGCCGGGCCTGATCGAGATAGACGGTGGCCCGACAACGTGGGATCTCAAAATTGCCCGCGATGGCAGCGGCTCCCTGGGAGGCGGAGCCTCCTATTTGGCCTTTTTTCCGAAAGGCACTTTTTCATTCCATGAGGTCTGCGACAAACTCAAGCTAATCGGAAATCCGGTAGGCGACAAAGGAGTTCATTATGGCGATGTCGGCTACACATTTTTTTACGGCGGCACCTCCAGGCTCTTTTTGGTCGGCGACGCCGGCAAACCCTATCTCATTACCTTATTCGCGCGAGCCAAGGACACCTGCACTCTCAAAGCTGAATTTGATTCTTGGCTGAAAAAAAATCCGTTCATTCTTCCAAACAAGGAAAAATGAGCGTTCGATATCCCGCGACAACATCTTCATATTGCCCACACATTGGCAACGAGGAATTTGCCCATGATCATTCACTTCCCCTGGCGTTGTTACCCAAATACGGGCTGTAATATATAAGCGATTTGAGCTTTTTGGAACGAGAGGAGATCGCCATAATTGCCGCGAGGCGGCAAAAGCGGGGTGGGATCGCCGGATGCAGCAGGCATTAACGGATTAAACAGGGTCGCGAGATGAAATGGAAGATGGAATTTTTGTTATCGCCTCATGACATGCCATGATTATACTCTGCTTTCTGGTCACACCCATGAGCGCAAAATGGCCCCATGCCCTGGCACTTATCCTTCCCGCCCTTCTCGGCGGATGCTCCTTCTACCAGACCGCCAACGTCCAGGAGTTACACGATATCGATAAGCCGTTCGATCTTACCCGCAACACCACCTACATCAAGAGCGACAGTCGCTACCATTACTTCAGAAACGAGCGCACACGGTGGGATTCCGAGCGGGACGCTTCCAATCTTTTTACCGACACCGCGCACTTCCATTCCAAAATCGTGCACCTGAAAGTCCCCGCGGACGAATTGACCCTGTCAAAAGATGTCATCAAGGAAGCCCAAAAAGGCGACTGGAAAGACGGTGTTTCCGTCGCCGTCGAAAAAGACCCCGATTCCCAACGCTGGGTGGCCCTGACTTATGACGAATACCGATGGGAACTGCGATACTTCAAGATCAGACAGCTTGACAAGCCTCCGGTTGGAGTTCCCAAGCAAGATAACTCCGGGGCGAACCATTAACTATTATTCCCGTGGAATCGCTGCGGATGCACTTATTTTTTGATTACTCGCCATTAATATACGTTACGCTGGCCAAACTTTGGGTCTACTTTTCCTTTGCAGGAATTGTCTGGTATCATTTCCGGCTGCCTGGAGGAAAGCTGCCCCGGTTGCATGAAACATTCTGGCGCAGGTTTTTCGCGCTGCTCGTGGACGCCGCCGTACTGAGCCCCTTCGGCGTCGCGTGCAGTTTTCTCGATGAGTGGCCGCGGGGGCAAGGCAAGCCTTTCGCCATCGCGGTGCTGGCCCTGCCATCGGGAGTCGCATTTGCCTACAGCGTGGTGATGCATGCCCGCTACGGGCAGACCGTCGGCAAGATGGCATGCCGCGTGAAGGTGGTCGACGCCGCCTCCGGGGGCCGGATCACTTTTCGCCAGGCGCTCGCGCGTGAAGGAATCTATTGGATGCGCGTGCTGCCCACCGTGGGCTGGGCCCTTTACAAAATCGCCTCCGACCGCGCGAACTTGGAAAACATTTCCGACACACCACACTTGGAAACCGGATACTGGCTGACATTCATTGCAGCTGTGGCTTGGTTCATGATCGACTTCTTCGTCTGTCTTCAAAGTAAAAATTACCGCGCATTGCACGATTTCATCGCCGGCACAATCCCAGTCAACGTGGACGCGCTGGAGGAATCCGGTGCGACCTTTAACGAACCAGCACCCATAATCGATTAGGGTTCCGTTTCTTCGCAGCCCGTCGGCTCTGCTCAGGGTCCGAGCCTGTCGAACGGTTTGCGGTTCTATTGAGGCTCGCGTAATGCAGTGACTCGCCGCCGGAAGGAATTGGGAATCATCCTATTGCGCGAGCCTCAATAAATCCCCCAATCATCAAGGAGCCAGTCTATCGCCGGATGCCTGCGGACCACCGACACATTTCCCTTCCCATACTTCCCCGCCGCATAGTCGCTGATCCTGACCGCCAGCGGCTCGAGCGAACCGTCATCCGGAAAAACGATATCGACCAAAGTCTTGTTTCGCTCATCCCAAAAAATGCTGATCCCCTGTCCTTTTCCCGTGGCGGTATGATATTCGCGCTCGAATGACCCCGTGACGTCGAACGGCTTATCGGGCAACGCCCGCAGCCCCTCCTGGCCCGCAAAGCGATCAACCGCGGCGATGAGACGCGGCCTTTCCTTCTCCGTGGGCAGCCCCACATTCACAATCGATATCGACCCCGCGCACCCCGCCAGCAAAAGCACCGCCGCCATCGGAAATAGTTTTACGAGTCGTTTCATCAGTTTCCGGGCACCCCCTTCGTCTCCCGGTATGGTTTTTTCTGCGCATACAACGCCGCGCGTTCCGCGTAACCCTTCAATGTCCCCGCGTCTTCCCGGTTGGCCGTACCAACCTTGATCGCCAGGTTTTCATAATTCACCGCGTCCTCCCACTTCCCGCTTTCCGCGTATGCCGCCGCCAGCGTGTCGATGTTGCCGTCCCAGTGCCATGTCCCGATCTCGCATGCTTTTTCCGCGTATTCGAGTGCCTTCGCCCCGTCGCGGAATTTCTCGTCCGGGCATGTCGCCATGAGCCAGGCCGCCGCATTGTAACCCGAAACCACGCGGTCGCTCTGCCCGATGGCATCGTCGAATTCCTTCATCGCCTCCTCATACTTCCCCTGCGCGGAATAAATGTTCCCGCGCAAAATCACCGCGTTGATCCACCCGGGCTTGAGTTTCATCACCGAATCCACGTCCGCCAGCGCCTTGTCCCATTCTCCCCTCTGGTAATAAGCGTAGCCGCGGTCCATGAATTTGTTCAGGTCCTTGGGGGCGAGTTCCGCGGCCTTGTCGTAATCCGCGAACCCCTTGTCGTAGTCGCCCTCATCGAAATAAAGCCCGGCACGCCCGCTATAGGAGGCAGCCCAGTCCGGATCGATCTGGATCGCCTCGGTGTAATCCGCAATCGCCTTTTCCCTCTCCCCCTTCCGCGCATAAGCTTCGGCGCGCATTGTGTACGGCGTCGTGTGCACCTCCCCGATCCCCTGCGAGTAAAGCGCGATCGCCTGGCTCATATCGGCGATGAGCTTGTCGTCATCCCGCCAAAGGAACAGGAACCCGCGCTCTTCGTACGCCAGCGCCGCCTTGGGATTGAACGCGATCCAGGCGGTGTAAGCTTCCGCCGCCTTCTCACGCATCCCTTTTTTCCGGTAGGCGAAGGCGCGCAGCTTGTAAGCCTCCTCGTTCTTCGGGTCGAGTTGGATCACCTCGCCGTAATCCGCCGCCGCGGCGTCAGGCTCGCCGTTGGCCTCGTGCATCCCCGCCCGTTTCATGAGAAGCTCCGTGGATTTCGGCGCGAGCTCCAGCGCCTTGGTGTAAAGCTCGACCGCCCTGGCGTAATCGTTGTTCATGGACGCCACCGAACGCGCCTCCTTTTCCAGCGCCTCCAATTCCTCCTGCCGTTGCTCCCGGTCGGCCTCCTCCCCGGCTTCCGGTGTTGCAACAAACGTTAACACATCAAACCCCCGCGCGCCGCACGCATACCCCATCGCCAGCAGCATCCCGCGGACCTCCTGCGGCACGTTACCCGCCGGAAACCGCTTCACGACGATTGCGTCCCCATCTGCGCACCTCACCGTCACAATCCGCCGCGGATCGTCCGGCAGTTCCTTCGGCTGTTCCACCGATTTCAGCAACTTCAGGCACTCTGCGGCTTCCTGTAGCGCGTTGGGGTCGTCTTGGGAAACCTCCAGCGCCGCCTGCCCCGGAATGTCCCGCGTGCTCCCTTTGCGCTTTTCCGAAATCCACCGGGTCTCGGTGTATCTCCCGCCCACGTCGTACTCGATCTGCGCCAGTTGCTTCTCCCCGGGGTTTTCGTGGGTCATCTTATCACCCCCAAGCGCGGCCCAGACGAATATCCAGGGAATGCAAATCGCCGCGCGAATCATTTGGGCATGGACGGTGCTTCTCATCGCTCGGGATAAGGCGTCGGCGTCGGGAGCCCCAATTTTTTCAGGCGCTCGATCTCCTCCATGCGTTTCAAGTACGATTTCGCCCACGATCTCACCTGGTCGCTCGGGTCGTTGGCTGCCATCTCCTTCACCAACGGCAGCGCCTCCCCGCTCGGCATCCTGGTATCCATGGCCTCCAGCACGGCGTTGCGAATGGAGACGTCCGGATCATGAATGTACGTAATGAGATAAGAAATCGCCCCGGGATGCGCGCTCTGCAGGAGATAGTGCGCCGCGGCCATCCGGAACCACATTTCATCGTTGCCGGTCTGCTTCGTCGCAATCCCCTTTTTGAGCGTCTCCAGCGCGGCATCGTTGTTGAACTTGACGAGCGCAAGCAGCGCATCCATCTGCGCGCCATATTTCCCACCGGCATCCCAGCGGTTCGATGGAAGGTTCGCGTCAGCGCCCGTCCCCGTCTTGGGATCGTCGATCTCGAATTTGTGCGCCAGCCACGGGATCGCCCGCTCATCGTCGATGAACAGCAATTTCTTCCCCGCCTCGCGCGTTTCCAAATTCACATTTTCCCCCTCGGCGACCGTCTTCAAAAGACCGTCCGTGACATCATCCATTTTCTTTTGGTCGAACGGCGCAACCACCAGTGCGCTGATCGCCGATAGCGGTACCGCAATCGCGCTGTCGTCCGCGTCCACCACCGCCGGCCTGTCATCTCTCCCCATGAGTCCACGCGGCCTGCGATAGAGCATCGTGGGCGTCAGCAGTTCGCTCGCGGGCGCATTCAGGGCCCCGCGCGGTGCAATCGAAAATACCAGCTTGGCCGACACGCCCAGCGTGTAACTCCCAGGCTGCTTCAACTCGGCCCAGTAAGGCACAAACACACGAAAGTCATACTCATCCCCCGGCGGCATTCTTTCGGGCCGGTACTGCCCCTCCTCGTTCGTCCCGGCTCCCCGGCTCTTTTCAAAATTGAATTCCGGGAGTTTCGTCCCATCCTTCGACGTAACTGTCAGCTTGAGATTTCGCGGCTTGAGCTTTTTGTCGTCGATCCAATCGTCCGAAATCCACATGAACAGCGTGCGCTTCGAATTGTTTTTGATCGCAAGCGTCGCGTAAAGCGGCTCGCCTGGCATGATCATGTCCTTGTCCGGCATGAGCGTCACCTCGATCTCGTGCGGATCGATCTTTTCCACCGGCGCGGGGCTGGCATCCTGCGCGCACGCCGGCGCGGCCGGCCAAAAAAACACTGCAAGCGCAGCCATCACGATTCCGGTTGGCGGGAAAAAGCTTTTGACGTTCATGGGGGGACCGGCGTGAAACTTGGTGGCCTGCGGGGAATTATCGCTGGTTTTTCCTTGACCGCCAGCAACTTCAAATACTTTTCGCATCACCGCTTACAACCTTCACTCCTGCTCCCCATCATCTTCAGGCGCCGTCATCGGTATCCCAGCGGCGATCTCGCTCAAATATTCGCCCGAATGCTCGGCCACCCATCCGTACAGATCATCCTGCATCTGCTGCAGCATCGGCACAGCCTCCTTCGCCGGCAGCTTCGCCACGGCATCCATGAGTTCAAGGCGCATATCCGACTCGAGGTTCTTGCGCTGACTCATCAAATACGGAATCGCGCCCGGATGTTCGCTGTGGATCAAACCCCTGAACGCAGCCTCGTGGAGATCCGTGAGCGCGAAGTTATCCCGTTGGCGCGACAAGGGCTCGGGAAGCTCGGCGATTTCCAGCCCTTCCTTGAGACAATCGAGCGCCTCGTCGTTGTTGAATTTTGCCAGCGCAGCCATCGCGATCACCCGCTGGGTGGCATTGTCGCTCTTGGCCATCCGCTTGAAATACGGGATCACCCGCTCGTCGGAAATCCATCGTAGCCGGAACGCCGCATCCTGCGCCTCCGCAGTGTGGGAATCCTCCGGTTTTTGCGACGCCTTCTGCACGAGCGCATCGATCAAGTTCCCCATCCTGGCATCGTCTTTTTGCAAGACCTCCAGCGGCGCGGTCGCCCTCAGCGGAATAAAGACAACAGGCGCGTCTTCCGTCTCCTTGTAATTCAATCGCAGCACGCAATCGGCAGCCAGCGTGTAATCACCCGCCTTCCCCAACGCCAGCCGCCACGGCAGGAAAAGCTTGAACTCATGGCTGCCGCCAGCCGCAATTTTTACCGGCGTCGATATGGGCATCCCGTGGGATTCGACCGCCTGCTCGGCTTCCGGTGGGAATGGAACCGCCGCTACTTTCGCTCCCTCCTTGTCTACCGCGGTCAGCTTGATGTTCCGCTCCCCTCCCCCCGAACCCGTGTCCGGATCCTGGCCATACTGCGTCTCCGAATCATCGTGGAGATAGATCGTCGCCTCGGCGTCCGAATTATTTTTCACGATGAACGACGCATAAATCGGCTCCCCCGGCAGCATCGCCGGCTTCTCCGCGACCAGCGTGGCCGAGATCCCCTTCACCGCCTTCGCGTATTCGGCCACCACCTCGCTTTTTGCATGCTCCTGCGTCTCAAGCCATTTCACCGCATCTGGATTAGCGCTATGAAGAATAAATCCGCAGACTGCTGATGCCTCGTAAGGATTCTCCTCCACTGTCTTAAGCGCCTCCTTCATCCCGTCGAACGCGGCATCTTCCTTGAACCGCATTAATCCCCGTAGCGCCGCCTGCATCGCTTCCCATTCATTTCTGTCTCTCACCCGGCTGCAAAGCCACGGGATCACCTCCGTGTCCGACGTCGTCTCGAGCATTTGCACCTCTTCGACCGACGGCCCATCGCGACCCGCCGACACAAATTTCACCAGCCCACCGATCAGCGCCGCCATTTTGGAATGGTCCGCCGGCACTACCCCGATCATCGTCTGCGCCCGCACGACCACCCGCTGCGCGCCGGCGTGTGTCCCACCCCTGATCGGCGGATCCTGCCTCAGCTTCAATGCAAACACCACTTGCGCCGCGCTGAGCGTGTAAATCCCCGGGCGATCCAGCACCACCCACCCCGTCACGCAAACCCGGAAATCCAGCTTGCCTCCTGCGGGAAATTTCCTCTCCTCCCCCGACCCATCCCACCCATCGTAAGAGCGCCCATACGGGCCCGCCCACGGGAATGCCGCCGCCTTGCGCCCCTCCTTGTCCACCGCCGCCAAATGAATCGCATCCCGCCGTTGTTCCAAAAGACCAAATTGACCTGACGGTGTAATCCACAAATCGCGCCCCGATTTATTCACCAGCGTCATCGTCGCAAACACCGGCTCCCCGGCCATGATCGATGCCTTGTCCGGCGCCAGTGTCGCCTCAATCTCTCCCGGCTTCACCATCCAAGCCGGCAACCCAGGCTCCTCGCCCGCAAGCACACCGCCAGCGGCCAACGTCATCAACATTACGAACATGAGGAAAATTTTCATGACTGGGAGGGACAATGAATTGGACGGGGATCATTACCTCCTTGCCCAAATTACTTCACCCCCGTCGTAAGCCGCACATGCACCGCCACGGCCTCGACGAGCAACAGTTGCCCTGTGTTTAAATCAGGACTTTTTAACAAGCTTCGCCAACCCCTTTTTTGCCGCATCGCTCACATCCTTGTTTTTGTCCCCGCTCATTTCCTGGAGGAGCGGGCTCGCTTTTTCCGGCGATAATCGGGTCGCAATCGCCTCCACCACGATTTCGCGCACGCCCGGGTCGGGATCGTGCCGGTAGGTCAACAGCGTGGGAATCGCGTCGAGGTGCGGGCTGTTGAGAAGGCCTATTGCTGCAATAATACGGAAGGTCGTCCCCTGGCTCAGATTCGTCACATTTGGCGACGCGGGCGCCATGCCGTCCTTCAAGCCACCCAGCGCCGCATCGTTATTGAATTCCGAGAGCACGCGCAGGGCATCGATCTTCAAGTTGCCGTTATCGCTCTGTAAGGATTGCAGGAAGTAAGGAACGACTCGCTCATCCGGGATCGATTGCAAAGCCATGTAAGCATTCGCCGCATCCCGGGTCGTGAGCGGCGTTGCCTGTTTTACAAGGTCATCGATCAGCACACCCATCTTCTTGTCATCCGGCTGCCCGACCACGACCTTCGCGGTAGCCTCAATAGGAATGGAAGCGGCCGCCGTGGTGTAACCGCCGGTTTTTTTCGAATCATCCCGTTTGGGGTCGGGATATTTGTAAAACTGCAAATCCTCTCGGGCCGTGATCGTATAAGTCCCCGGCTGCCGAAGCGTAGCCGCAAAAGGCAGGAACAACCGGTAAGTATACTCGGCGGGATACGGCGGCTTCGTGAGTAACGGAATCCACGCCGGCCCGTGAATGTAATTCCCCACATCGAGCCAACTCCCCGCTCGCGGC
>DASZPK010000509.1:0-3914 GCA_035550335.1 Chthoniobacteraceae bacterium
GCTCCGGCTCCGCGCGCCGCACGTAGCCGCGAAGGAAGGTGGGCGTGGCGAGCAGCATGGTGATTTTGTAGCGCTCGATGAGGGCGGCGTTTTTGGCGGTCTCGAGCGGGTTCGGGTAGGTCACGAGCCGGATCCCCTCGATGAGCGGGAACCAGAGGGTGACCGTGCAGCCGAAGCTGTGGAAAAACGGGAGGCACGCGAGGATGGTGTCCTCCTTCGTCATATTCACCATGATCGAAAACTGGCTCACATTGCCGAGGATGTTACGGTGGCTGAGCACCACGCCCTTCGGCTCGCCGGCGCTGCCGCTGGTGAAAAGCACCACCGCCTCCTTGTGGCCGCCTTCGCGCGGGATTTGCAGCATGAGCGTGAGGAGGCGCCATGGCAGCAGGAACACCAGCGCGCGCCAGAGGAGGATCCGCGTTTTCAACCCAGGCATGATTTCCTCGAGCTTGAGCACGTTTTTCGGGAACGGGAAATCGGGCATCCGCTTGATGAACGCCTGCGCGGTGATCGCATCCTCCAGGCCGGCGATGCGGACCGCGGCCTCCAGCGCGGAGTGGCCGGCGGTGAAATTCAAATTCACGGGCACTTTTCCCGCGAGCATGATGGCGAGGTTCGCGATTACCGCGCCTTTGCTGTTCGGGAGCACGGCGGCGATGCGCCTGCCTTTGCAATGCTCGCCGATGTAGCGGCTCAGCGCGATTCCAGCCGCGAGCGTCATGCCGTGCGTGAGCGTGCTGTGGTCGGTGCCCTCGATGATCGCGGTGTCGAACTGCTTGTGCTTCAACCCGCGCAGGCACGCCTCGGCGAGATTGGTTTTCAGGATGGGGCGCTCCTCGTAACAGGCCTCGCCGAGATCGAGCATCCGCTGGCGCACGGCGGATATGCTGGCCTCGTCGGGCTTGAGCGGGTCGCCGAAAGCCACGAGCACGGGGTAGGGGATTTTGCGCGGGAGCTTGGTGAAAAATTTCCCGCCGTAATACGAGAAGATCGAGCCCCAGAGCTGGTCCATCCACACCGGCACCACCGGCGCGTCCGCCCCGCGGGCGATCAATTCATACCCGCGCTTGAGCCGCAGGAGGATGCCGGTGCGCGAGAGCTCGCCCTCGGGAAAAATGCACACGATTTCGCCCTGCTTGATCATCTCGATCGCGCGGCGCAGCCCTTCCTTCGAGTGCTTTTGCGAAATCGGCACGGCCTTGATGATTTTGAAAAACCAGTGCAACGCGCCGAGCTTGTAAATGCGCTCCTCCACCATGAAGCGGATCATGCGCGGGCAGGCCATTTGCAAAACGATGGCGTCGATCCAGGTGACGTGGTTGGGCAGCAGGAGGAAGCCGCCTTTCGGGAGTTTTTCCGTCCCGCGTGTGGTGACGCGGTAGATGAGGCCGACGAGAAATTTTCCGAGCGAAAGCAGCATTGGCGCGATATTAATCACGAACGCTCGCGTGGAAAAAGTTTTTAATGGCGGGAACGCCCCTGTTCGGCCAATCTGCGCCCCGTGACGGACTCCGCAGCACAACAACCGCCCTCCGCCCCCGGCGCAAAACGCGCCCTCGCGCTGCTGTTGTGCATCAACCTTTTCAATTACATCGACCGCTATGTGCTCGCGGCGGTCGAGCCGGAAATCCGGAAGACGTTTTTCAAAGCCGATGACATCAACGCCGAGGCAAAGGTCGGGTGGCTGGCGTTCGCGTTCCTGTTTTCCTACATGATCCTTTCGCCCGTGTTCGGGTTCCTGGCCGATCGGATTTCGCGCTGGCGGATCATCTGCTTTGGCGTGGCCATCTGGAGCATCGCGAGCGCCGGGTCGGGGCTGGCGGCGACCTTTGCGATCCTGCTCGCGACACGGTTGTTTGTCGGGGTGGGGGAGGCCGCGTACGGCCCTGCCGCGCCCACAATCATCGCGGACCTGTACCCGATCAAAATCCGCGGGCGGGTGATCGCGCTGTTTTACATGGCGATTCCCGTGGGCAGCGCGCTCGGCTACGTGCTTGGCGGATGGATGAACGCGCACCACGGCTGGCGCAGCGCGTTTTACATTGTGATGCCGCCCGGCCTGCTTCTTGGCGCGCTCTGCCTCTTCATGAAGGACCCCCGGCAGCAACGGGCGGCCGCTGGGGCCGCGCCGCAAAAGCGGCCTTTCGCGATCGAGGATTACGTGCGTTTCCTGCGCAACCCCTCCTACGTCCTCAACACCCTCGCAATGACGGCCATGACCTTCGCCATCGGCGGCATGGCATTCTGGGTGCCGGATTACATTTGCAACTACCGCAACCATTCCGACCTCGCCTCCGACAACTTTGTTTTCGGCGCGATCACCGCCGTGGCCGGCCTCCTCGCGACGATGCTCGGCGGGATCGTGGGCGACCGCCTTGTGAAACGCTTCCCCGGCGCCTATTTCCTCGTCTCCGGTTTTGGGATGCTCTGCGCATTTCCGTTCACCATCGCGTTTCTCTACACACCATTCCCCGCGGCGTGGTGGCTGCTTTTCTGCGCGGTATTCTGCCTCTTTTTCAACACCGGCCCGTCGAACACCGCGCTGGCCAATGTCACCCTTCCCTCCGTGCGCGCTGCCGCTTTCGCGCTGAACATTTTCATCATCCATTTCCTTGGCGACGCCATCTCGCCTGCGTTGATGGGATGGGTTTCCGGCCACTGGAACATGAACGTGGCATTCCTGTTCGTCGCATTCCTGATGCTGCTGGCAAGCGCGCTCTGGTTTTACGGTGTTAAACATCTTCCGCGCGATACCGATGTCGTCGCGCGCGAGGAGGCCGGTGCCGGGTGATGGCGGCTGGCGGCAATGTGGCTTGATACCCCGCGCACTCAGCCTATAATCACCTTTCCAATGTCCGACGCCCTCACACCAATGATGCAGCAGTACCAGAGCATCCGGCGCACGCTGCCCGCGGACACGTTCCTCTTCTTCCGGCTCGGCGATTTTTACGAGATGTTTTTTGAGGATGCGAAGGAGGCCTCGGCGATCCTGAATGTCGCGCTCACGAAGCGGCAATCCACGCCGATGTGCGGCGTCCCATATCACTCGGCGGAGAATTACATCGCGAAGCTCATCAAGACGGGGAAGCGCGTGGCGATTTGCGACCAGGTGGGCGAGCCACAGCCGGGGCGCATCGTGGAGCGGCAGCTCACGCATGTCATCAGCCCGGGGACGATCAACGACCTCAATCTTCTCGACGCGAAGCGGAACAATTATCTCGCCGCGATCCTGCTCAAGGAGGGCGCGTATGGCTTTGCGTTCGTGGATTTGAGCACGGGTGAATTCAAGCTCACGGAGGTGGCCGATTTCGCGGCGCTGGAGGATGAACTCGCGCGCGTGATGCCGGCGGAGGTGCTCTTCAGCGACGAACAGGGGGCGGAGTTTGGGAGCCTGCCGAATGCGCTTCCGTGCGACGGCTACACGTTTCTTCCCGAGCAGGCGGTTTTCATCCTGCGCGAACATTTCAAGGTGCAATCGCTCGACGGCTTCGGCTGCGCCGGGATGAATGCCGCCGTGGGTGCCGCGGGGGCGGTGCTGCATTACCTCAAGCAGCAGCTTCGCCGGCAGACCGGCCACATCACGAGGCTCTCGACTTATCGCGACGCGAGCTTTGTGATCCTCGACGCCGCCACGCAGGCGAACCTCGAGCTCGCTGTATCGCGCGGCGCGCGGGACACAAGCCTGCTCGCGGCGCTCGACCGCACGGTCACGCCGATGGGCGGGCGCAAATTGCGCGACTGGATTTTGCACCCGTTGCGCGACATCGCGGCGATCCGCCAGCGGCAGCAGCTCATCGCCGATTTCATCGCGGAGCCGTTTTTGCTCGGCAAATGCCGCGAATCGCTCAAGTCGGTGCGCGACATCGAGCGGACCTTGGGACGGTTGAGCCAGGGGGGCGGCAACGCGCGAG
>DASZPK010000510.1:0-3372 GCA_035550335.1 Chthoniobacteraceae bacterium
CAGCCCTTCTCCACGGTGCTCGGCGTCTTTCCGCGCTTCGTGCGCGAGCTCTCGCGCGAGCAGGGGAAGGAAGTGCGCCTCGACATTTACGGCGGCGAAATCGAGATCGACCGCCGCATCCTCGAGCGGATGAAGGACCCCCTCACCCACATCATTCGCAATTGCATCGACCATGGAATCGAGCTTCCCGCACAACGCGTGGAGAAAGGCAAGCCGCCGGGCGGCTCGATCACCATCGGCATTTCGCAGCGCGACGGCGGCAACGTGGAGCTGCTCATTTCCGACGATGGCGCGGGCATCGACATTGCAAAACTCAAGGCGGCCACGTTGAAAGCCGGGTTGCTGAGCCCGGAAAAAACCGCCTCCCTCTCCGGGCGCGACGCGTTGATGCTCGCCTGCCAGACCGGCATTTCCACCAGCCCGGAGGTCACGGACATCTCCGGCCGCGGGCTCGGCCTCGCGATCGTGAAGGACATCACGGAAAAAATGAACGGCACGCTCGACATCGAGTCGGAGCCCGGCCGGGGGACCACTTTCCGCATCACGCTCCCGCTCACGCTCGCCCGTTTCCGCGGGATCGTCGTGCGCGAGGGGGAGGCGATGTTCGTCCTTCCCACCGGCAGCGTGGAGCGCGTGGCGCGCGTGGCCACGGCGGATGTGCGCACGGTCGGCAACCGCGAAACGATTTCGCTCGATGACGCGGCGCTTTCCCTCGCGCGCCTCGGCGGCGTGCTCGCGCTGCCCCGCAAAAATGAATCGGAAACGCCCCGCACCTCGCACGCGGTCATCGTCCTCGGCGCGGCGGGGCGCCGCATTGCGTTCGCCGTCGATGAGATTCTCAACGAGCAGGAGGTGCTCGTGAAACCGTTGCCGAAGCAGCTTGGCAATGTAAGGAATATTTCGGGCGCCACGATCCTCAGCTCGGGCCACGTGGTTCCCATCCTGAATGTCCCCGACCTGATCGATGCCGCCGTCGACGCGGGCGCGGCCGCCGCCGTCGTTCCCGCCGCCCCCGCGCGCACAGCCGCGCCCCGCAAGAAATCGCTCCTCGTCGCGGAGGACTCCATCACCTCCCGCACGCTGCTCAAGAACATCCTCGAAAACGCGGGATACGCCGTGGAGACCGCGGTGGATGGCATCGACGCGTTCACCAAGCTGCGCGGCGGCGTGTTCGACCTGCTCGTTTCCGATGTCGACATGCCGCGCATGAACGGCTTCGGCCTCACGGCGAAGGTCCGCGCCGATGCAAAATACGCCTCGCTCCCGGTCATCCTCGTCACCGCGCTCGATTCACGCGAGGACCGGGAACACGGCATTGACGTGGGAGCGAGCGCTTATATTGTGAAGAGCAGTTTTGACCAAAGCAACCTGTTGGAAACCATCCGACGCCTGATATGAAACGCACCTGATGCCGCCCACGCCAGAACACCCCATCAAAGTCCTGGTAGTCGACGATTCCAGGGTCATCGCCGAGTTTCTCACCCACATTTTTAATTCCGACGGGGGCCTCCGCGTGGTCGGCGTTGCGCGAAATGGGCTGGAAGCACTCGAAACCGCGCGCCGCGTAAACCCGGATGTGATCACGATGGATATCCACATGCCCGGCATGGACGGCTATGAGGCGACGCGCCGGATCATGGAGACCTGCCCCACCCCGATCGTCATCGTAAGCGGCAGCCTGGCGGTCGACGAGGTGGCCGGAAACTTCCGCGCCATCGAGGCCGGGGCGCTCGCCGTGGCCCAGCGCCCCAACGGCCCGGGCCATTCGCAGCACGAGGAACTTAGCCGCGAGCTGTTAAAGACTGTAAAACTAATGTCCGAGGTAAAGGTCGTCCGCCGCTGGTCCCGCCTTCGCAATGCCTCCCCTTCCCCGTCCGAACCGCGCCGGGCGGAGGTCGACGCCTCAAGGTCGCGCCCCGCGGTCCATGTGGTCGCAATCGGGGCCTCAACGGGAGGCCCGGTCGTTTTGCAAACCATCCTCGCCGGTCTTCCGAAGGACTTCCCTGTGCCGATCCTGATCGTGCAGCACATGGCTCGCGGCTTTGTCCACGGCTTCGTGGAATGGCTTGCCGGCGCTTCGGGGTTCCCGGCCCGCGTCGCCACGGATGGGGAGATAATCAAGCCGGGCTGCGCGTATGTTGCGCCCGACGATTTTCACATGACCGTGTCGTCCCGCGACACCATCCGCCTTGTCTCCGCCGCGCGCGAAAACGGGTTGTGCCCCTCGGTTTCCAATTTGTTCCGTTCCGTGGAATCGGTCTACGGCGCGAACGCGGCCGGCGTCCTCCTCACCGGCATGGGCAGCGATGGCGCGAATGAATTGAAAGGGCTCAGGAACGCAGGCGCGATCACCATCGCGCAGGACCAGGAGAGCTCGGTCGTTTTTGGCATGCCGCAAAAGGCCATCGAAATCGATGGCGCCATGTATGTGCTTCCGCCGGCCGGCATCGCGCGGACGCTTTCAGTCATCGTCACAAAGCCATGAACCCCGAACCCCCCAGCTCCAAGGTCGAAATTCTCATCGTGGAAGACAGCCTCACGCAGGCCGAACACCTCAAGTACATCCTCGAGCGAAACGGCTATGGCCATTCCTCGGCGCGCAACGGGCGCGAGGCGCTCTCGCTCATCGCGCAGCATATTCCCACGATGGTCATCAGCGATGTGATGATGCCCGAGATGGGCGGCTACGATCTCTGCCACCACATCAAAAAAGACCCCAAGCTTCAAACCCTCCCGGTGATCCTTCTCACCTCGCTCACCGATCCCGCCGAAGTCGTGAAGGGATTGGAATCCGGCGCCGACAGCTTCATCTTCAAGCCCTACGAGGAGGAATACCTCCTCGCCCGCATTGCCTACGTCCTCGCCAACCGTCATCTGCGCGAAAGCGAAAGCTCGCGGATCGGCGTCGAGGTCTTTTTCGCGGGACGGAAATTTTTCATCACCTCCGACAGGCTCCAGATCCTCAACCTGCTCCTTTCCACCTACGAGGCGGCCGTCCAGAAAAACCGCGAACTGAGCGCCACGCAGGAGCAATTGCGCCAGTTGAACGACAACCTCGAGGCGGCAAACAAGGAGCTCGAATCCTTTTCCTACTCCATCTCGCACGACCTGCGCGCCCCGCTGCGCCACATCGACGGCTTTTCGCAAATCCTCATCCGGGGTTATCTCGACCAGCTTCCCGACAAGGCGCAGGACCTCCTGAAAAACATCTCCGAGCGCGCCGTGTACATGGGGCAGTTGATCGACGACCTGCTCAACTTCTCCCGCCTCGGCCGGCAGCCCGTGGAAAAACGCCGCGTCATCATGTCCGAACTCGCGCGCCAGGTGATCGAGGAACTCTCGCGCGATAACGAGGGCCGCAATGTCGAGATC
>DASZPK010000511.1:0-1609 GCA_035550335.1 Chthoniobacteraceae bacterium
ATAACTCAGGCCATATTGACGACCACTCGGACGGGGCAGGCTCAAGCTCCCATTCAGATGGCGCTGGTACCCACACCGACACCGGAGGCAATTAAGGAAAACCTATGCCTGTTGAACTGCGTCCATTGGGGGTTGTCTGCAATATCGGGTGCCATTACTGCTATCAAAACCCACAGCGGGAGGCGGGGAACCATACGCAGAAATACCAGCTCCCGGCCATGAAGGCCACGATCGAGGCGGAGCGCACTTCGTTCACCCTGTTCGGCGGCGAGGCGCTCATGGTCCCCGAGGCCGACCTGGAGGAGCTTTGGGCATGGGGCTGGGAGAAATACAAAAAAAACGGCCTCCAGACCAACGGCGTCCTGATCAACGAAAACCATATACGGATGTTTAAACAATATCATGTTTCCATCGGCATGTCGATCGACGGCCCCGGCGAACTCAACGATGTCCGCTGGGCGGGGACCCTGGAAAAGACGCGCGAGGCGACGCAAAAGACCGAGGCCGCGATCCGCCGCCTTTGCCGGGAGAAGATTTATCCCAGCCTCATCGTGACCCTGCACCGCGGCAACGCCGGCGCCGGGAAAATCGACCGGCTCACCGCGTGGCTCGAGGAGATGGATGCGCTCGGCATCCGCACCGTGCGGCTGCACATCCTCGAGGTGGACCATCCTGTGGTCCGCGAGTTGTATTCGCTCACCATCGAGGAAAACATCGCCGTCTTCCTCCATTTCGCCAAGGTGCAAAAGCGCCTTCGCTCCATCAAGTTCGACGTCTTCCAGGACATCAGAAACCTCCTCGCCGGCCGCGACGACAAGGCGACCTGCATCTGGACCGGCTGCGATCCCTACACCACCTCCGCCGTGCGCGGCGTCGAGGGAAACGGCCAGCGGAGCAATTGCGGCCGCACCAACAAGGAGGGCGTCGATTTCGTCAAGGCCGATTCCCCCGGCTTCGAGCGCTACCTCGCCCTCTACCACACCCCGCAGGAATCCGGCGGCTGCCAGGGTTGCCGCTATTTCCTCATGTGCAAAGGCCAGTGCCCCGGCACCGCTATCGACGCCGACTGGCGCAACCGCTCCGAGCATTGCCTGGTCTGGAAGGCGCTCTTCGAGCATTTCGAAAAGGAAATGCGCGAGGAAGGGAAGGACGAGCCATTGCCCGACGACCTTCGCGGCGAACTGGAAGCCCTGTTCATCAAGACATGGCTGGAGGGCCGCACCACAAAAATGGCGGCGCTGCTTCCCGCTCTTCGGAAACCGGCGACCGCCGCAGTCAACTGATAGGACATGCGATGAACCCCGGCCAATCGCCATTCGCAATGCCCAAATTCTCACGCACCATGTGGGTGAGCGACCGCGCGCGCGAAGCGTGGGAATGCAAACTCACCGCCTTCGCGGAATCGTGGCGGCAAATCGAATGGCTCACCGGCGTTGACAAAGTGCGCCCATGCGCCTCCTTCTGGCTCTCCCAGGATGAGCTTGCTACGCTGGCGCGGGTGCTGGCAGGGCACGGTTTGATGGCGTTGCCCTTGTCGCAGCATATCCAACAAGACCGGACGTTGCTCTGCCGGGCCGCCATCGGGAGTCCGAAAAATGTGCGCCGTTTC
>DASZPK010000512.1:0-3222 GCA_035550335.1 Chthoniobacteraceae bacterium
TGTTAAATATTTGTTTTACAATTCAAAATTGAATCCGCGTTTTTTGAGTTTCCCGTACTTGGCCGCGTCGAAGCGGAAGAGCTGTGCCGGGCGGTGGCGGCCGGACATTTGCGTTTCCTTGAGCGGGATGAGCAGGCCGAAGCCGAGCACCTTCTTGCGGAAATTGCGCTTGTCGAGCGGCTCACCCAGGATGGATTCGTAAATGTGCTGAAGCTGTGAGAGCGTGAATTTCGGCGGGAGCAACTCGAAGCCGATCGGCTCGTAGCGCACCTTGCCCTTCAGCCGCGCGAGGGCGGCGGCGAGGATTTTCGCGTGGTCGAATGCGAGCTTGGGGACCTTCGCGACAGGAAACCAGCGGGCGTTCGCGGCATCGGTGGCGGCGACAGCCTTGTGGTCGAGCACGCGCACGAGGGCGTAATAGGCCACGCTCACCACGCGCTCGCGCGGGTCGCGCTCCACGTTGCCGAAGGTGAAAAGCTGCTCGAGAAAAACGCGGTCGAGTCCGGCTTCCTCGCCGAGCTCGCGGCGCGCGGCGTCGTCGAGCGTTTCATCCACGTGCACGAAACCGCCCGGCAGCGCCCACATTCCCTTGAAGGGGGGCAGGCCGCGCTCGATGAGGAGGACATTGAGCCCGGCATCATCGATGCCGAAGACGACGCAATCGACAGTGAGGGCCGCGCGGGGAAATTGATAGGTGTGTGGCATGGCTGGCTTTAGTTCGTGTTCTGTTTACACGATCATTAATAGTGTTTGGAAGACACTATGTCAACGGGTTTTTTTAAAAAAATCACAAAATAATCCGAACGTGTGTGGGAAGCGCAGGCTTGATACACTGCGCGCACCATCATCATGAACTGGCTGCTTTTTCCCGGACGTCACCTCGTAAACACCAAATTCCAAGCGGAGTATTTGAAACGCGTGCTCTCGTGCAAGCCGGCATCGCTGCCGGGCTTTCTGCAAGGGGGGAATGCGCTGGCGGAGGCGCCTTCCGGGATCGTTTTCGCGATCACCTCGGCAAACCAGGAGAACTCGCGCTACAACCCGATCCCGTTTCACATCCGCGCGGTGGGGGTGGACCGGTTTGCCCGGCTGTTGCAGGCGGAGACGCCGTTTCGTTACCGGGTGTTCGGCATTCCGCATTACGGGCATACGAGAAATTTTGCGGCATTTACGATCAAGGAGATCGCAGACCAGAGCGAACGCACGATTGTACTGACGCCGGAAAATTGCCTCGTGCTTTGCTCGACGCCGGAGGTGATCAAGCTGTACCGGGAACTCGGCTTTGCCATCGCGCCGGCGGAACTGGAACCGGAGGGGAAGAACAAGCCGGCGACGCCCATCGAGATCATCCGGGAGATTGGCGGAGGGAAGGAATCGCGCGCGGGATCGCCGGCATCGCTGCAACTCGCGGCGAGCCATGTGAGTTTGTTCGAGGATTTCCCGGAGATTCCGCGGCGCATTGCCCGGCTTTACCAGGATCCGCTCACGAACCAGGAGGGGAGTCTCACGACCACGCGCAATTACAGCAGCTACGCGCGCGGGATGAATGAGATCATCCGGCTCAAATACCTCGATATCCGGGGCGCGATCAAGCCGGGACGCATTGTCGATGAAGGCTGCGCGGATGGCGCGCTGCTCGCGGAGACCAGTGTCGATTTTCCGGATTCGGATTTGTTTGGCATCGATCTCTCGGCGGAGTTCGCCGGGCGGTTTCACGAGCGGCAGCGCGCGGGGGAATTCGGCGGTGCCTATGTGCATTTTTTCCACCGCAACCTGCTCGACCCGCTTTTCGAGGCGGAGTCGATCGACACCACTATTTGCAACAGCACGCTGCATGAGTTGTGGAGTTACGCGGAGCGGGAGACCACGGTGCGCGGTTATCTCGAGGAAAAATTCCGGCAGCTTCGGCCCGGCGGGAGACTCGTGGTGCGCGACGTGGTCGGCCCCGTGGACGGCGGGCGCGAAGTGCTGCTCTGGTGCTCGGACGAGGACGGATCGAATCCCGCGTCAGAGGCGCTCGCGGTGGAAAACAATCGCGACCATGCATGGTTGCAGGGGCTATCCACGCGCGCGCGGTTTTATCTCTTTGCGAGGGATTTTGTGCCGGGCAGGGGTAACTTTGCATTCGAGGAGACGCAGCATGCCGGGCGGCCGGTGTTCCGGCTCAAGCTGCGGCTTGCGGCGGAGTTTCTTTCGAAGAAGGATTATGTGGACAATTGGAAATCGGAAATGAACGAGGAATTTTGTTTCTGGAGTTTCCCGGCGTGGAAGGCCGCGCTTGCTGTCGCGGGTTTCCGTGTGCTCGAAAATGCGAACGAACCCGCCGCCGGTTCGCGTGTTTATACAAACCCGTGGACGGTCAAAAACCGGTACGAAGGCCATGCGTTGGTGATGGATGCCGCGGGAAACGAATTGTCGTGGCCGCCCACCAATATGATTCTGGTCGCGGAGAAGCCGCTCGCTTGAGCGGGTGCTATTTGCCGTCGCGGGCTTCAAGGACCAGCTTGGTTTTCAAGTCGTTGAGGCCGGCGTCGAGGCCGACCGGGTATTGATGCGGGTTGATGAAACGTTTCACTCCCGCATGGAACATGGCGAGTTGGTCCAGCGCGCGCTGGCGGATCGCAGCCAGCGCCGGCGCCTCGTAAATCGCCTTTCCACCGCGGAAAACCGGAACGAGCAAGTCCTCGAACGGCGTGCCGGGCTCCATGTGCTTGCGGCGCGTGAAATCGAGCGGGTCGACGATCCGGAACGGCTCAGCAGGGCCCGTCTCGACATCGTAAATCCCGTCGCCGATGAATTCCTTTCCCTTGCGGAAGCGCCGCACCTGCTGGATGCCCGGTGTCGAAACCTTGATGGTCTGCTCGCTGAGTTTGACTTTGTATAACCATTTCCCGTCCGCGCCGCGGATCGCGCCGAGCTTGTACACGCCGCCGAGGGCGGGCTGGTCGTAGGCGGTCACCAGCTTGGTGCCCACGCCCCAGACGTTGATCGTCGCGCCCTGCTCCTTGAGGCTCGAGATGATATGTTCATCGAGGTCGTTGCTCGCGATGATGGCCGTCTTGGGGAATCCGCCCTCGTCCAGAATTTTTCGCGCCTCGATGCTCAGCCATGCGAGGTCGCCCGAGTCGAGGCGGATGCCGATCATTTCGTGGCCCTGCTCGCGCAGCTTGCGTCCCGCTTCCACCGCGTGCCGCACGCCTTCGAGCGTGTCGTAAGTGTCCA
>DASZPK010000513.1:0-17383 GCA_035550335.1 Chthoniobacteraceae bacterium
ATCGCCCACACGCGCTCTTCCTTGTTCACGCTTGCATCCGCCATGGGGCGAGAGTAGCAAGCGTGCGGGCGGGGTCAATTTGATTAGCGTCCGCCGCGTCATTCCCCTTCACCCTCCGCTTGCAAGACGCCCGCGCAACGCATAGATTTTCGCCCCATGCCAATCTACGTCTATGAAACCACGGGCAAAAAGCCGCGGCGCTTCGAGTTGAAGCAGGGCATGAACGACGCCCCGCTCACACACGACCCGCAGACCGGCGAGCCCGTGCGCCGCGTGATCAGCGGCGGCTACGGCTACATGGAAAAACCGAAACCCAGCGCTACCGGCGCGGCCATCGCGACAAAACCCCGCGGCCATTCCTGCGGCGGCGGCATGTGCGGCTGCCACTAGATTTTTTATGGACGCAAACGCGAACAACGAAGCCCCCGCCGGACGCAAAAGCTCCCCGCTGCTCGTCATTTTTTTCACGGTCTTCATCGACCTGATCGGTTTTTGCATCGTGCTGCCGCTCCTGCCGCTCTTCAGCAAAAACTTTGGCGCGAGCGGGCTGATGATCGGCGCGATCATGGCCATTTATTCGTTCATGCAATTTCTCTTCTCCCCGGTGTGGGGACGCTGGTCGGACCGGATCGGACGCCGCCCGATGCTGCTTTTCAGCACGTGCGGCGCCATCGTTTCGTACATCATTTTCGCGCTCGGCTGCGGCGCGAGCGGATTCACGGCGCTCATGGTCATCCTCTTGTCGCGCGCGCTGGCGGGCTTTTGCGGGGCAAACATCACCGTGGCGCAGGCGTACATCGCCGATGTCTCCCCCCCGGAAAAAAGATCGAAAAGCATGGCGCTCATCGGGGTGGCATTCGGGCTGGGGTTTGTTTTCGGCCCGGTCATCGGCGGCATCAGCATGAGCTGGTTTGGAATCATGGGTCCCGGTTTTGTGGCGGCGGCGTTTTGCGCGGCAAACTTCATCAGCACGTATTTCCTGCTGCCGGAAAGCCTCAAGCCGAACTCCGAGCCCGTGAAACCGCGCCCGCGTTTCGCGCAATGGATGCACACGCTCAGCCATCCGCGGATCGGCCTGGCGATTGGCGTGTTTTTTCTTTCCACGCTTTGCTTCACTTGTTTTGAAGTCACGCTCGGCCTCCTGGTCAGCAAAAATTTCGGGCTCAATTTCGAGGAAGGCCACGACGCAAGGACCATCTCGTATCTCTTCGCCTACTGCGGAATCATCGGTGTGTTCGTGCAGGGCGGCATGGTGGGGCGGCTCGTGAAAATGATGGGCGAGCCGCGCCTGATCGCCCTGAGCCTGGTGCTCGTGGCCGTCTCGCTGGGGCCGATGGCGTTCTTCCATCATTGGGCGCCGCTGCTGCTCGCGCTCGCCGTGTTGTCGGTGGGCACGGGGCTTACCCGCGCGCCCGTGTTCGGGTTGATCTCGATTCTCGCGCCGGCCAGCGAACAGGGCGCCACCCTCGGCGTCGCGCAGAGCGCGGGGAGCCTCGCGCGCATCACCGGCCCGCTGTTTGCGGCGACACTCTTCGATATTCACCCGGCGTGGCCGTATGTGGCGTCCGGGGCGCTGGCTTTTGTGACAGCAGTCATCGTGTGGCAACTGCTCGTGCCCGGGCACGACAAGGCCGCCGTCTCGCCCGCGCCGGAGGCGTGATACGTTGTTGAATAAACGCGGCTTTGCAATTTCACAGCGCGCTTTTGTCGCGGCGGGTTTTCTGCATTAAATCATCCCCATGCCACCCCGCGCCCACGCCGATTCCACCCGACGCTGGCGCTCCGCGTTCATCTGCGCTTCCCTCGTTGTGCTCATTCTCGTGGTCTTCCGGCAGACCGCCCACTTCGGCTTCGTAAACCTCGACGACGACCTCATCGTCACCGGCAACCCGAACATCTACCCCGGCCTCACCGCCGCCGGCGTGCTGCGGGTGTTCACACACTTCGACAGCTTTTTCTACACGCCGCTCACCTCGATCTCGCACATGCTCGATTGCTCGCTTTACGGGCATGACAATGCAGGCGGACCTCCTCTCATCAACGTGCTGCTCCACGCCGCCGCGGCCATCGCGCTTTTCCTCGCGCTGCAACGCATGACCGGCGCTCCATGGCGCAGCGCTTTCGTGGCGGCGGTCTTCGCCGTGCACCCGCTCCACGTGGAATCGGTCGCGTGGATTTCCGAGCGCAAGGATGTGCTGAGCGGTTTGTTTTTCATGCTCACGCTGCTTGCCTACGCGCGCTACGCGGAAAAACCTTCGCGCGGGCGCTACCTGCCCGTGGTGGCGCTTTTCATCATGGCGCTGCTCTCGAAGCCGGTCGTCGTCACGCTGCCATTCGTGCTGCTCCTGCTCGATTACTGGCCGCTGCGGCGCACCGAAAAAGCGTCGTCGCGTTACTGTAAACCCGCGCGCTTGCTGATCGAAAAAATCCCGCTCTTCCTCCTCTCGGCGGCGGCGTCCGTGGTCGCGGTATTTGCCGAGCACGGCGCGATCCAGTCCACCGCGAAAATCCCCGTGGCCGCGCGCCTCGGCAACGCGCTCGTCTCCTGCGCCGAATACATCGTGCAGATGTTCCACCCCGTGGGGCTCTGCGTCTTTTACCCGCACCCGGGCGATTCCCTCCCGGCATGGGAAATCGCCACGTCATTCCTCGGCCTCACGGGCATCACCGGGCTCGTGTTTATCTTTCGTAAAACAGAGCGCCATCTCGTCACCGGCTGGCTCTGGTATCTCGGCATGCTCGTGCCCGTGAGCGGCCTCGTGCAGGTGGGGATATTCGCGCGCGCCGACCGCTTCACGTATCTCTCGCAGATCGGCCTCTACCTCATGGGCACATGGGCGGCGAGCGATTGGTTTGCCCGCCGCAAAGCGCGTCCCGCCATCCCCGCCGCGCTCGCGGGGATCGTGCTCGCAGCGCTGGCCACCATCGCCTGGGCGCAGACCACCTGGTGGCAGGACAGCATCTCGCTCTGGACGCACGCCCTCGCCTGCACGACCGATAACTACGTCGCCGAGCAAAGCCTCGGCTCCGCCTGGTACGACAACAGCGAAATCGAAAGAGCCAGCGGCAACGCTGACAAAGCCAAGGCCGACCTCGACAAAGCCGAGGAGCATCTCCGGAAATCGCTCGGTATCAATCCCCATTACGTCTACGCCCTGCACAACCTCGGCGACGTCCTCCTTGACCGCGGCGATAGCGACGGCGCCATTGAGGAGCTGCGCGAAGCCGCCGCCGTCGAACCCCGCCAGGCCAACATCCACAACAGCCTCGGCTTCGCCTACTACCAGGCGGGCCGCGACCGCGACGCGATTTCCGAATACGAGCAGGCGCTCGCGCTCAACCCCGATTTCGCCCTCGCATGGAACAACCTCGCCTGGATGCTCGCCACCAGCCCGGAGGATTCGTTGCGCGACGGCCCCCGCGCCCTCGCGCTGGCGCGGCGCGCCTACGCCGTCTCGCAAGGCACGAACCCGAAAGTCACGCGCACCCTCGCCGCCGCCTTCGCCGAGACCAGCGATTTTGCCGACGCCATCGGCACCGCCCAAGCCGCCAAAACCGTGGCCGCCCAACTCGGCGACACCCCCCTCAGCGCCGAGCTGCAAACCGAGATCGACCTCTACACCGCGGGAAAACCCTTCCGGCACAAGGAAGTGAGGAGTGAAAAGTGAAAGTGGAAGGTGATGCTCGCGGGCGGCGTGTTGCGTGAAAAATGGCGCGGCAACCGAACCATCACTTTCCACTTTCACTTCCCTACTGCCCCGTGCCGGAGATGATGGTCGTCCCGGTAATCAGCGTCCCGCTATTCAAGCTCCCCGGGGTGAAGCCGGGAAGGGTGCCAAGAGTGATCGTGCCCGAGCCGGACAAAGTGAGCACGGGCGGAGGCGTCGGCAGCGGAGTCGTCACGGGAGCGGGCGTGGGCGTGGGCGTGCTGATGACAATCGGATTACCGATCTTCAAAGTTCCGGATGTGATGGTGGTCGACCCCGAGAAAACCAGCGTGCCGGTGACCGTGAGACTGCCGGAGCCCGGGGCCGGCGTGGCGACGACAATCACCGAGCCGCCGCCACTGCCGCCGGAATAAGGAGTCGGGCGGGGCGTGGGTGTATGCGGCGCAGCCCAAGGCGGTGTCATCGTCGATCTCGGTTTGGGAGTCGGCGTCCTGGGAGCGGGCGTCGGCGTCTTGGGAGCGGGCGTCGGCGTCTTGGCCGCCGGCTTTGCCACGGGCGCGGGATTGGAAGCGGCCGGCTTGGCCTGCGCGCTGCCATTGATTTGAACGGCAATCCCCGCGCAAACGCAGAGCGCCAGGAAAATTGCCAGGGAGCGGGAAATCGATTTCATGATATAAATGCCCCGGGAGCGCGCAATACATTGTTTAAATGGAAAATCACAAAAATTCTGCCAGAAAATGGGGAAGAGTCAACAGGTTTCGTGCGCCCGGAACGGGCTCTTTTACACTGGAATAAGCCGGTGTTTTACAGCAGCCGAAATTGAATCTGGCGCGCTAATCGCGGACAGAGACACAAGTGGACTTGCGTGGAGCCGATCGCCGCGTTGTCCGCAGCCGTGATCCGCAGCGATTTCCAATCGGTCTTGAGCAAAGCTGCCAAGTCCGCCGGCGGGGTATCGCCGCCATACGCACCAGCGCCGAGCAGCAATGCGACGAGCAAAGTGAGCGTGCGCATCGGTAGCTTCATGGTTGTTAGACGGAAAACCGCGCGCTACCTCGCTTCCATTTTATCTTCTGGATGAATGTCGCCGAAGGCCAGTGATGTGCCGGTGGCCCTGGCAAGGCGCGACAGCAGGGCTGAAATGCCCTTGGCATACTCCGCTTTTGCAGCCGCGTCTTCGGGATGATCGTGCGGAAAGAAATCACCGGTGCGAAAATCGTAGATGGCGCAGGCTTCGCCGGGCTGGTTTGGGGAGACGACGGCCACCACGGAATCGCTGCCGGGGCCTGCGAGTTGGAAGGAAAACCGCTCGGTATTCTTCGAGGAGGCAATGAGGGCCGTGTCTCCGGATTTCGTGCTGCAATGGTATTCCGCCATCGGCAGATCGAACCCGAGATCTTTGCGGTCGATGACCAGGCGGTCCCCATTCGGCAGCGAAAGCACTACGTAGTTTTTCTCCACGGGTTGCCGGGTTATCAAAAAGCAGAATCCGATATATAACGCAGCGAGCACCAGAATGATCGCCGTGAAAAGCCACACCAACTCCTGACGAATGCTTCGCACGGCTGCCAAACTAGGACGAAACGAGCCCGAATGCGAGCCGAATGCAGACCAGCGGGCGCCGATGGCTTCGATGAAAAAAGGATGACTGCTTTTCTTCCCGCCCTTCGTGGTTCATTCTTTCCGCTGGCAAACATGCAACCCGAAGACACAGGCCGCAGCTACGACACCATCGCCGGCCAATGGCGCGCGCCGCATTTGCAAACGAACGGCATCGCCCAAATGGAGCGCGCGCTCCGATTTGCCGCGATGCAAAGCCGCGCGCTGGATATCGGCTGCGGGTGCAGCGGGCGGTTTGCCGATTTGCTGATGAAACACGGCTTCCACTACGAGGGCATCGATGTCTCCGAAAAAATGATCGCGCTTGCGAAGGAAACGCACCCGCACGTCGCCTTTCACCACGCCGACATCAGCACGTGGAAATTTCCAAGAAAATACGACTTCATCCTCGCCTGGGACAGCACATGGCATCTCCCCCTGGAGCAGCAGGAGCCGGTGATGAAAAAAATTTGCAAAGGCCTCGCGCCCGGCGGCGTCTTCATCTTCACCACCGGCGGCGTGGAGGGGCCGCATGAGATGGAGGATTCCAACATGGGGCCGCCGGTATCCTACAGCGTGCTCGGAATCCCCGCGACGCTGGAACTGCTGAAGCGATGCGGCTGCGCGTGCAGGCACCTCGAGTACGACCAATATCCCGAGCCGCACGTTTACATCATCGCGCAGAAAACGTGAGGATCACCCAAACGCCCCGAACAGCGCCCGCATTTCATCGTCCACCATCGCGGGGTCGGCGAGCGTGTGGGCGATCTCATCGCGCAGGAGCTGGCGGTAGCGTTTGCGCAGGCGGTGCGCGGCGACGCGCACCGCGCCTTCATCCATGCCGAGCGCGGCGGCGATCCCGGCGTGCGGCTTTTCGCCTTTCGGCGCGGTGAGAAAAATTTTCAGCGCCTCGAATTGCGCGCCCGTGCCGGCGGCTGCGTGCTCGGCGGCGAGACGCTCGATCACCTTCGCGAGGAGCGCCATCGCCCATTCGCGGTCAAACGCCTTGTCGGGGCTCGCCTCGGTGCGGGAGACGACCTGGAATTGCGTGTCGGCGGTTTTCCAGTCGAGCGAGAGATGCGTGGCGTGGCCGCCGCGTTTGATGCGCCGCGATTTGTCCCACTCGTTCGCGAGGAAATGCTTGAGCGACGCGAGCAGGAACGCGCGGAACCGGCCCCGCTCGGCATCGAGCCCATCGAGGTAATTTTTTTCAAGGAACCGCGCGAAGAACGCCTGCGTGAGGTCCTCGGCATCCTCCTTCGTGTGCCCGCGCCGGCGCACATACGCGTAGAGCGGGAACCAGTAAGTCGCGCAGAGCTCCTCCAGCGCGCGCCCCGCCCGCGTGGATCCGTCGCCGCCCGCGGCGAGCACGACCGTCCACCGCGTGGTGGCGAAGATGTCATGCGCGGAAGCGGGAGTGGTCACGCGGGGATTTTAACCACGAAACCCGCAAGAGGTCGAGGGGCGGCTCGCCCGCCCGCCAGCCGCCACCATTCCCCTCCACCCCGGAGGGCGACAATCACGAAGCGCGCGAAGGAGCTCGTTCACGAACCATTGTAGCGTGCGCTGTCCCCAGCGCAGGCAGTGCGCGTCGCCACGAAATTTCCGGCTCTCGCTTTCAACATACGCGCTATTCCTTGGGCGCCCACTCCTGCAGGAACGCCAGCACCTTCTGCGGGTCGTGATGGTCGCCCACTTCAAAATCATCCGAGTGTTTGGTGATCAGGTGTTTGCCGTCGCTCTCCAGCACCACGAGGAATGGAAGCCCGTAATCCTTGGCGTCATATTTCACGACGAGATCGCGATTGCGGTCTCCGTTCACGTCGATCAGCACGACCACGTAACCGCTCTTCAGCGTCTTGCTGATGGAGGCGTCGGCCTCGAAAAGATCGTGCAGCCTGTGGCACCATTCGCACCAGTTCGCGCCAAATTCGAGCACGATGCGCTTGTGCTCCTTCGAGGCGATGGCCACCGCGTCGGCAACCTGCCTGTCGCCGTTTGCGGATTCATCGTAGATGTCGGGGACTTTCGGCTTCGGAACAGCAGCCGCGGGCGATGCCGCCGGCGCGGGCGCCTGGGCTAATGCGCCGAGGGGTGCGAGGACCAACGCCATTGCGAGAATGAGGGAAGGTTTCATGGACGGGGAATGTGTTACACAACTGTTTACCACGAAATTATTCTTCCCGCCACTCACTTTGATCCCTTTTGCGCATCGGGCAGGAAATCATTTTCATCTTGGAAACACCGCCTTTCTGAAAAATCACCTTTCCTTACCAGCTCACAATATCATCCGACCCCGGCGCGCCGCCATCGTCTTTTTTGTCGGGCCCGCAGGAATAGGCCCACGGGAATTTCGGGTTTGACACGTCGATGCGGTACGGAGTGCCCCACGGGTCGAGGAATTGCCCGGCGGAGTTCAGCCTGCTTTTTCTTTCAGCGGTCATGTCGTGTTTCGATATTTCGGCCACTAATTCCGCGATGCTGCCAGCCGGCACGATGTGTTTGACTTGGTAATAATCCATCGCCTCGGCGACGAGGTCCCGCACATCCTGCCGCGCGATGAAGAGCGCCCTTTCTTCGGCGGGCAACATCAGGCGGTAGGAATCCCCGTACATGATCCCCTTGAATGCGGCGGTATCGGTAATTTCCACGCCCCAGTCGCGACTCTCCACCACCAGGAGTGTGCCCGGATGCGCCGCCATTCGCTCGCGCACCGTCCGCAGCACCGCCGCCCCATCCGTGAGCACTTCCACTTTTGCATTCATGGCGAGCGCCATGGGGGTGTCGAGCACTCCGCCGGGCTGTGCGAGGCTGATGACCTGAGCCGGATGCGACAAGCCGTTCTTATCCACACGGAAAAAAACGAGGAATTTGTCGTCCTTCCGCACCCGTTTCCCCTTTTCCAAATAATAAAAGTCGTCGTAAGTCACTTGCAGGGTCGCAGGCGGTGTTCCCTTGAGCGCCTCCCTGAACTTTAGATCGAAGGCATAGTGGGCGCCCGCACCCGAGGGCCTGCTCTCCGCCGATGTCACATTGTAAACCCCAATCGCCGGCGATGTATCCGCGAGCCACTCAAGGCTGCTGCTCGTGACCGCGGCCCCGCGCGCATCGACAGCCGCTGTCACGGCCAGAAATAAAGCGAGGATTTTTTTCATGGGATTCATCTTTCTCTACCAGCTCACGATGTCGTCGGTACCGGTCTCGCCTCCTTCGTCCTTTTTATTCGGGCCGCACGAATAGGCGCGCGGGATTTCGGGATTGAGGATTTGGATGCGGTACGGCGTGCCCCAGGGATCAACCAGTTCGCCGGCTTTGTTTTTCGGGATTTTGGCCTGGAGATATTCCTGCTTCTGCTTGTTGTCGCCGCAAAGCGCGGCGGCGATCTGCGCGGCGTTCCCGGCGGGCATGACGTGGTTTGCTGTGCAATAGGCGCGCAGGGCGGCGACGATCCGCCGCGCTTCCTCCGCCGCCCGGAGCGGGGGCATGAAGTCGTCGGGGACGAACAATTGGTAAGCGTCACCCACAAATCCCAAGGGGAGTCCGGGGATTTCCGTCAAGGAAACGATGTGCTCGTACCGCGATTTTCCCTCCGGCAACGGGTCGGTGCCGGGATGGGCTTTCATGCGTTCGCGCACGACGTTCAAGACCGTGTCGCCATCGGCGATCAACTGGAGCTTCGCATTGATGGCGAGCGCCCTGGGCGTGTCCTGGAAATCGCCGGGGTGCGAAAGATCGATGACATGCTCCACCCGCGTGCCGGCGCCGTCCTTGAGGAAAAACACCAGGAAGCGGTCGCTCCCGGCGATTTTCTTCGCCTTGTCCATCGAGTAGGAATCGGTCTCCACCACCTTCTCGTTTTCGGGCGGCTTGCCCTTGATGGTTTCCTGCAGCTTCAGCGTAATGTTGTAATAATGGAGGTCCGGCGTGCCGTCGAAATCCTTGGAGGAGACGGCGGTGGCGGCGTAGATGCCGATGTCCGGCGAAGTGTCGGCGAGGAATTCGAGGCTGGAACTCTCGTGCAAGTACGCGCGCGCAGGCAGCGCCGGCGCGAGGAGGAGGCAGATCGCCAGAAGCGTTTTCATGGGGAGGGAACGGCCGGGTTTGTCTTCATGGGTCGATGAAGCTGCCTAAATCGATGACGCGCACGGGCGCAGGGGATGGAGTGGGCGCGGCGGGAGTATTCTCTCCAAGCTGAAGCCCGGACACCAGGACGCAACGGAAGCCCAGGTTCCTGCCCCAGCGGTAATCGGCGGGAGTAAAGTCGTCGCGACGCGCGGACGTAAGATCGCAGTGGATGTCATGGCTCCAGTCAGAGCCGCGAACAAGGCACTTCTCCGTGCCGGCGGACACCTCCTTCGAGCGAAAACCACCCCGCTCACACCATTGATCCACGTTCCCCGCCATGTCGTACAGCCCGTATCGATTGGCTGCAAAGCTCCCAACAGGAGAGGTGTGGACGAAATCATCCGCGCCGACGCTGGGATCAAAGTTACCCGATCCCTTCGGAGGCGGCCACTGGTTGCCCCAGGGATACTTGTCCGGCCCTGCTGCGGCGCTCCATTCCTCATCAGTTGGCAATCGATATTCCTGGTCCTGCCCGATCCACCCTTCCTTGCGCTCCTTCTGCGTGAGCCACGCGCAAAACGCCATCGCATCGTACCAATTCACCCTCACCACCGGATGATCCTCCCCCTGTTTGAAGCCCGGGTCCTTCCAAAACGCGTCCACCCCCGAGTTTGCATCCGCATAAGCGCGGTAATCCTGCACGCGCGTGTCCCAGATGCTGAAGAGCGTCTCCGTCCCGGGCACTGATACGAATTTCATGCCCAATGAATTCACAAAACCCGCGCCCGCGCGCTCCCGGATCTCGCGCACGACCTCCAGGGGAATCACAGCCTTGCCGAAAACGGTTTTCATGGCGATTTCCTTGTCGGCAATCCGGCCGCTCAACACGTCGCCATTCCGGAGGTTCACCTGGGCGGCGTGATTGGCGCCGCTGAACGCGATCGTGAGCAACCGGGACAGCGAAACTTCCAAATCGGCGTATTGGGTCGTCATTTTGAACCGGTCAATGGACGGTGTGCCGATAATGCGCGAGCCGTCGGAGAGTTCGATCACCAGCTCCATGGCGGACGCTGCGGCGGGGGCGGTGTTCGCCGCTGGTTTATCGGCCGTCGCGCCGTTCCCGCCTTGGGCCATCAGGCCCCCGCCGAGGAGGAGACAAACCGCCAAAGTGATCCACTTTTTCATCTTCTTTCGATTGAGGAGGGCATTTGCCGGTGTCGGAAGCTTCAGGTCAATCCCTCCCCGGTCTGGAAAAAGCAGCTTGTTTCATATGCAATAGACGAAAAGCGGGCCGCTGGCGCGCGAATTTTTTCAGGCGTCATTTGCAGTTGGGGAGCGTATCAATGCCCGGGGCCCAACCAGCTCACAATATCATCCGACCCCGGCGCGCCGCCATCGTCTTTTTTGTCGGGCCCGCACGAATACGCCCACGGGAATTTCGGGTCGGACGCGCCGATGCGGTATGGCGTGCCCCACGGGTCAATCAATTCGCCCGCGGCGTTTTTCGGTACCGGCATGTCGCTGCTCAGGTAATCGACTTTCCCGGTGTTTTTGCCGCCAAGGGCGGCGGCGATTTGCGCGGCGTTGCCGCCGGGCATGGCGTGGTTGGCGGCAAAATACGCGCGCAGTGCGTCGGTGATGTGCTTCAAATCCACATGCGCGCGGAGCGGCGCCAGCGACGGCGTTGCCAGGTGCGCAGCCGCGATGCGATCCTGCATGAGCGCGACGACGTTCAGGATGAGACCGAACTTTCTTTGCACTTCCTTCTCGCCCCGCGCCATCACGCTCGCGGATTGCCCGCTGCCAGCGCTGCCCTGCACCGCGCTGGATGACAGCGTTTCCGCAAGGGCCTCGGCTTTTTCCAAATCCTTCAAATCACCGGAAGCAACGAGTTTTTTCAATTGGTCATCGGGCGCATGGTCCGAAAGCCAGGTCTTGAGAAACTCAAGGAGGCGCGCCGCGCCGGCGCCATCTGGCGCCAGTTCATGCACGCCCGATTTGTTGGGATATTCGGCGCCCACGAAAAGCCGGTTCGCCTCTTCGCCAAACTCGCGCCGGTAAAAACTGAAATCGAGCGCATGCGCGCCGGAGTCGTCCGCGATTTGGATGCCGATCGTGCCGTCGGTATATCTGTCCGCGGAGATGACCTTGAGTGGAAAACCCACGTCGAAAAACGCGGACACGGCCTTCGATGCGTCGTCCTTCGCGCCGAGCAGGGTGGTGACGGCATCCGGGGGAGCGGAGCCGTGGGCAGCGGGAGCGCTCGCGGGTTTGGGCGGGACGCCGGGCTGCAACGAGAACGCCGGAATCTCCACCGTGTGGATCGTGCGGCGGCAGCACTGGAAGGCTTTCACCTTGTCGGGAGTGACATCGAAAATGAAATGGTAGCCGCTGATCGCGACGGGCGAATGAACGCTGCCGTCCTTCAATAGCGCGACGAAGCCGAATTGCTCCTTGTCGGGCGCGGGAAGCTTGCAATCGAGTGATGCGTTGCCATGGTTGCGCTCATCGGGTCCGGTCCTGGTGACCGTGATGCCGTTGTCGATGGTGAGCGGTTGGGAGAGATCGGTCGGGATGTCCTTGCCGAATTGCCACCACGGCCCGCCGCTGAACCGAAGGTGGATGGAAACTTTGGACGGCAGGCTGCCCATGCGACCCGCGTAGAGGTAAGCGATGATCCAGCCGGTGGATTTCCCAGCCTCGCGCCCGGCCACCACCGAGTTGTCGTTCACGGCGGGTTCCGGGATCGGCTTGCCGGCGGGGTCGAGCAGGGTGAGTTCGGAAAAGCTCCGGGCGTCGATGTCCGGGTGGCTCATCCAGATGCAGATGAAGCGCGCCTCGCCATTGGCCGGCGTCTTTTCCCCCTCGCCGGGTTTGACCGAGGGAATGAAAGGCGGCAGATCGATGGAGTTTCTGGAAATGGTAGAGCCGTCGGGATTCCAAAATTCGCCGTTGTGATTGTCCAGCCAATGGAGCCAGAGGACCTTCGGGGGAGGCACGGTATCGGTTTCGGCGGGTGACGATGCAGGAGGGGCAACGGTGTGATCGCTGCCCTCGGGGGCGGATTTGTTTTCCAAATCCTTGATCTCGGATTCGATATTCTCGATTTCTTTTTGGGTGCTGGCGACTCGTGGATCATCGTCGGCAACGCCCTTGTTGAGCCACTCCGCCAACTGCTTCCGCTTGTCGCCCAACTCGTCCTGCAGTTTTTGCACGACGAGGTCCTGCAAGGGCACGCTCGGCCCGAGGAAGTCGCCCGGCTGCGGCGACGGCGTGGGCAACGCGAAAGGCAGTGCGGGCGGCGGTGTTTTCTGCACGCCCGTGGCGGATTCCACCTGCGCCGCGAGCGGGATGTCTTTATATTCAACAGTTTCGATTTTCCGCGAGCGGATGTCGAAGCCCTTGATCTCCTCCAGCTTCACGGGGAACTGGAACATCTGCCGTTGCAGATCGGTGCCGGCGCCATCGTAGCCGATCGAGTTTTCGCGGACCTGCCGCCCGTCCTTCGTGTTCGCGACCACGTCGTATTGCACACCGGGCGGTTCGGAACCGCTGATGAGCAGCGTGACGAATGCGCCGTTGAACACATCGCCGCCCGCCCCCTGCCCGATCGCCCCGAGCGTCAACCTCCCCGTGTGCATCGACATCCCGGTCGTGGGAGGGATGTCATCCATCACCTTGTCCCAAGGGCCGATCGCGTAATCGAGCCGCACGTTGATCTTGGCGGGCATCGAAGAGAGGCCGCCGAAATCCGCGCTGCGTGCGATCCAGCCGTCGCCCCATGTGGTGTTTTGGTAACGGTCGTTCACGCCGAGCGCAAGCGGCTTGCCGTCCGTGCCGGAGAGCGTGACGTTGACGTAGGAAGCGAGATCGATCCCGGGATGCGAAATCCAGAGCGCGAAGATGACCGGGCTTTTGGAAAAATTGGGATTGTTCCAATTCGGATCGCGCGCGACCTGGGCGGCGAGTTTTTCCACCTGCACCGTGTCCTGCGTGTTCTTTACAGGCGAGCCGTCGGGCAGCCATGCGGTCCACGGCGGCAGCTTGTTTCCCACGGGCTGGCCGAGGCGGGCGATGTAGCGGAGCTGCGGTTCGGCGGACGGCGCGGCGGCAGGCGCGGGCGCGGGATTGAGTGCAACATTGTCAAACTCAACCCACGAATACGGGCGCGCCTGGTAGCGGATCTTTTTGATGCGCGCGAGGGGCAGGTTGAATGTCGCGGTCAGCTTGCCGGTGCCGTCGCCGTCATATCCGCTTCCTCCCATGTCCCCGGTGTGCTCCTCCCCCTTGTCATCCACTGCGGTGACGCGCAAATCCTCCTCGTCCAGGTCGGCCGCCGCATGGGTCGCGGCATCGGTCGCTTTATAAGCGACGTGGACGGTCGTGGATTTGTCCGCTTTTTCCACGGGCTCGAAGTATGAGAGGTCCCATTCGAGTCTCCCATGCGTCGTTTTGCTGTTGCCTTCACCGTGCGCATCCGTCTCATCGATCGTCTCCCACGCGCCCGTCGCGAGGCCGGCCTTGACATTGACCGTGCGGGCGGTTTTCGGGAGCCAGACGCTCACGAAATAATAATCCTTCGCTTCCACGCCGTTGAGTTCCGGTGACCCGCCGCCGCCCCACCCGCCATCGACCGGCGGATCGGATTTCCAGCGCAGCGACGACGCGCCGGGAGGCACCCCCTTCGCGTGGAAGACAAACTCCCGGGCCTGCCCGTCGGAACTGTTGGAACTGCTCCCCATTTCCTTGAACGGGCCTTCCTTCGCGGGCGAGCCATCCGGCGCCCACCACGGCTCGCCAGCCGATGGATGCCGCGAGATTGCGACGAGGGAGAGTGTTCCCTGCGGCAAATTGGCGGTGTAGGGGTCGGGCGTGGGGTTTAGTGCAACATTGTGAAACTCCACCCACGAATACGGGCGCGCCTCAAGGCGGATTTTCTTGATGCGCGCGGCGGGCAGGTTGGCGAACGGGGCGCTCATCCGGGTGATGCCATCCATGGTGTTGGAGATGGGGCCTTTGGGTCCGTCGGCGGCGTGCTCGACGCCCACGTCATCCACGGCGATGAGCCGCGTCTGTTCGTCCTGCGCCCCGATTACCGCGTGCGTTTTCAAATCGGTGGCGCTGTAGCTCGCGGAGATGACGGAGGATTTATCGGCCTTCTCCACGGGCTCGGTGAACGAAACGTTCCAATGAAGGCCGCCGCTGTCTCTGGTCGTGGAAAAGATGCCGGTCGGGTCCTTGAATTCCACAACCGTCTCCCACGGCAGGACGGCGAACCCGCCCTTGATGTTCACCGTGCGTGCGGATTTGGGGATGCCGGTGATGAAATAAAACCCGTCGCGGAGATTGCCGGAGGCGAACGCATGGCCTGCGGGATCGATCCGCCATTGCACATCCTGCGTCTGCTGCGACAGGCCCTGTTCGTGAAAAAGAAACTCCCGTCCCATGTCCGTCGCGTCGTCGTAGGCCTCGTGGTCCTCCTCGTGTTTCTCCGTGATTTCCGGCGCGGGCGAGCCGTCGGGCTTCCACCAGGAGGAGCCCTCGCCCAGCCCCGCGACGGCGGTGAGCGAGAGCGTGCCGCCCGGCAGGTGGGCCGTGTAGGGGCCGGGAGCGGGATTGAGTGCAACATTGTCAAACTCCACCTGCGAATACGGCCGCGCCTGGAGGCGGAAGGCCTTGATGCGCTTGAGCGGGAGGTTTTTGAAGGTCACGTTCCATTGCTCGGTGTTGTGGACCGAGGCCCCCTCGATGCCGTCGCTCGTGTGCTCGACGCCCTGGTCGTCCACCGCGACGAAGCGCATGTCCTCCACGCCGGTATCGAGGCCCGCGCCGGTTTTCGGGTCGGCGGCGCTGTAGCTCATCACGACGAGGGTGGACTGGTCGGGCTGCTCGACCGCCGTGGTGAATGAGGCGCTCCACTTGATGCCGCCGCTTTGCGAGAATTGGGATTGCACATTCGCCGGTTCAAACTCGGCCACGGTGTTCCATTCGCCAGTGGCAATGCGCGCCTTGATGTTGACGGTGGGCGCCGAGTCGGGCAGCGCGGCCGACGTGATGTAATACGCGCCCGGCGGCGTGCCGAGCGTTTGCATTTCGCCGCTGATGGAGCTCCCGCCGGCGGGGTCGTATGCGCCGAGCAAATCCGACGAGCCGGGCGGGACGCCCTCGGCCCGGAAGATGAACTCGCGCGTGATCAGGCCGGGGTGGTTTTTGCCGTATTGGATACCCGCGCGCGGGTCCTTGAAAGGAGCGCCCGCATAGGGCGAGCCATCGGGCGACCACCACGGCGCGCCCTCCCACGGGTATTGCGAGACGGCCACGAGCGTGAGCGTGCCTTGCGGGAGCGAGGCGGTATAGGAGAAGCGCGTGGGCTTCGCCATCGTCACCATATCCGGCGCGCCGGGGCTGCCGAGGGAGACGGAATGGTGCCCGTTGAAGGCGAAGAACGCGGGAATCGCCAATGCGAGGATGAGGAGAACTGCAGCAGCGATAAACGCAACGACGCAGCCGAGGACGGCGCGCCCGGCCCCTCCGCGCGCGGGCGGTTGCGCAGCCATGGGCACGGATGGCGCGGCAAAAAATTCCGCGCGATGGTTCGAGCAAAAGATGAGAAAGAAAATGGCAAACCCGGTGCCGATCGGAAACACGAAGAGCAGCAGCCAACTGTAAATCGAGAGGAACCAGTAAAACCACGACGCGCGGTAACGCCCCGCCGCGAGCGCGATCGAGAGGCACACCAGGCCGAGGAGGAAGCAGACCCATGTCAGGATCGACGCCACCGCGGCGTGGGCGATGGCCGGGGCCAATATATTTGCGTTCACGACCTTCCCCTGGAAGTCCGCGAACATCCCGATGATGCTGACTGCCCCCAAGGCCATGCCCACGAGCGCCCCGCCTTGCAGAACCACGCCGGCAATGGCGAGCACTTTGCCCAGCGGGCCTGCGGGCGCCAGCGGCGCGGCGGGTGCGGCTGGGGCTGCGGTTGCGAATGGCTGGCTGCTTCGTTGGCCCGTCACGCGGCCGGGAGCGAGGACCACAAAGCAATCCGCGATGAGGTCGTGCAGCGCTTGTTTATTTCTTGTAAAACCTGCCATCGCGAACCCGACGCCCATGGTCAAACACGAGAGCGCCTTGCCGATATTGCGTCCGAATGCGCGCGCGATGCTGGGCCGCCGCCCTTCGCCATCGGCCACCCGGATACCCATCACGAGCTTGCCAAGCGATGCTTGCAACACGCTGCTTTCCATGGCCACCCAGTAAATCAAGAGGAGGACCGGTTCCATGTCGTCCGAATCCGCTGTCCGGGGCTGACGCGAGGCGGGGTCGATCAAATACACCAAGGCGGAAATCAGCATGCAATCGATGAAAAACGCCGCGCATCGTCTCCAGAAACCGGCGTAACCGGCGAAGGCAACTGCGGCCACCGGCGGCGGCGCGACCGGCGGCGGAGGTGTTTGCGCAGCGCCCGCGCGCGGCGGCGTCTGCGCGATGGTCTCCACCATGGTCTTGAAAACTCCCGCCTGCTGGTAGCGCAGCGCGGGATCCTTTTCGAGCGCGCGCAGCACGATCTCGTCGAGCCGGATGTCGATGTGGACTTTTTTGGAAGGAATCTCGATGGGCTTGCCGGGCAATTCACCGGTGAGCATTTCGTAAAACACCATGCCGAGGCTGTAGATATCCGCGCGATGGTCGGCGGGCTTGTGCTCCTTTTGCTCAGGGGCCATGTATTGCGGCGTGCCCGCGGGCTGCGATTCGGCGAGGCCGGCGTCCGAGCCGTCGGCATTGAGCATTTTCGCCACGCCGAAGTCGGCGATCTTCACCCGCCCCTCCTTGTCGAGGAGCAGGTTCTCCGGCTTGATGTCGCGGTGGACGATCCCCCGGTCGTGCGCGTATTGCAGCGCCTCGCAGATCGGCGGCACGATGGCGAGCGCCTCCTCGGGCGTGAATTTCTGCGCCTGGAGCAGATGCCGCAGATTCACGCCATCGACAAATTCCATGAGCAGGAAATAAAACCCGCCCGCCTGGCCGAAATCGTAAATGGTGACGATGTT
>DASZPK010000514.1:0-2236 GCA_035550335.1 Chthoniobacteraceae bacterium
AAGTAACCCGGAATGTCGTGGCATCAAAACCTCATCGCCGCCTCCTGCGCAGCAGCGCCAACGCTCCGACGCCCAGCACTCCCAGACTCGCGGGCTCGGGCGCGACGAACTCGACGGTATACACCGGCGAATCCCCGAGGACGCCGTCCGACGCCCCCAGGCCGTTCGTGGCGTTCATATCAAACAACTGAAATGACACGTCATACGACCCCGCATTGCTGAACGTCCAATGCTGGCCGTGCCAGTGGTTTCCCGTCGGCACGCCATTATCCAGCGGGCCAAAATCCATGGTTCCCGTCACATCCGTTGTCCAGCCGCCAAGCCCGTCGGGAACGACCGAGGCGGTCACCGTCTGGTCCGCGGGATTGCCCACATCTTCCTCGGCATCCTTTGGCGGCGCCGTGATCAGCCACGTCAGGGTCGTCGCGCCTGCCCCGGCGACCGGCGTGATTTCCAGGACGCGCACCCCCACCTCGTGATTCTCGATATCAAAACTCTGCTCGCCATCAAAATTTTCCAGCGTCGTGATCGTTGGCGCACTCACTGCAATTCCGGGCAAATACGCATCGGCCGCCCCGGTTGCTCCGAACGTCTCTGAGTATTTCCTGGTCCCCCCCACCACAGCAAAATTTCCGTCGCTCGGCTCAAACACCAACTGCCCTCCTTGCGCATCGACAAAAAAATGCACATGCGCGGCCCGTACGGAGCCGGTTCCCATCCCCATCGTCATCGCCGCCACCACCCCGCCGATCACCAATTCCATCTTCATAAAAACACCTTTCCAAAAAACGCTCAAAAGACAGTCTGTCTCTGCAACGCAAAAACACTTTCCTCCCCGTCCGCCCCACCAGGCCAACGCCATTTGTGAATATTTGTGCAAATTGGTGGAGGATTCCCGTCCTTTCGTGTTTGTCATGATTTTCGTGGCCATTTACGCCCGCGAGCTTATTGCGCCACCGCCGGATCGAAGAAGCTTATCGCAGGCGAGAATGTCTTCTGGATATCCGCCCACGATTTCGCTTCCACGTGCCCATCGACGTACAGGTAGTTCGCCGACCCGTGATGGCGTTCGACCGCGATCCCCTCCGCCAGAAAATCCGCGGGCGTCGCAAAGCCATCCGTGTCCGTCACCACGTGCACGTGATCGGCCCCGGTCGTCGTCTCGACCATGAACACCGTCAGCAGCGGCCGGGGGATTTGCATCGTCTTCACATAGGGGTGTGGCGGCAGCATGTAATCGTTGGTCGAGTAGCTCGTCGAATTCACCGTGGGATTCAAAAAGCGCGGATCCTCCGGACAGGCCCGGGCTTTGGCGTTCAACCCATACGGCAGCAGCGTGTTGAGCCACCCGCTCGTATCCGCCGTGGAATGGCTCGGCCGGGGGAAGAACTGCTGGTTATCCTGCTCATAGAGCCAAATCGCGATGCCGATCTGCCGCATGTTGCTCTGGCAGGCCACGGCCTTGGCGCGCTTTTTCGCAAGCGCCAGCGCCGGCAGCAGAATTGCCATCAACACCGCGATGACCGCAATCACCACGAGCAGCTCGATCAGCGAAAACCCATGCGTCCGCATGGCGTCTCCGATCCGAACGACCATGCGCGCACGATCGCCCTATATTGTCCGTCAATCTCGAATCACAACCGGATCAGGCCATCGCCGGCGGCGCCCGGCTCCCCACCGGGAGCCCCATCCGCACTCCATAGACCGCCGCCGCCCCGTCCCGCATGACCACCCAGCCCAACACTCCCGCCCTGGGCACCACGAGCGCGAAGCCCGTCCCCACCGACAAAAATACCGACGCATTACAAATCGCGCAATTCCCGGAGTTGTCCACCGGGGCCTGCTTGCCACCGGCATTCCCCTGGTCCGCACACCCCGCCCGCATGGCGCACAACGGGCAAGCGCAAACCCGCTCCACGCCACCCGGAGCCCCCTCGGCCCCGCGCACCAGCGGAATTTCCCCGCGCGTGTGGCCGGGAATCACGATCCCGGTCCACAAAAACCACAACCCCACCATGAAATATCGAAAGAAAGCCCCGGTCATTCCGCCACTCTAGCAACCCGCCGCCCTCCCGCAAGGTCCTTCGGTCTTGTGCCGGGGACTACTCTAGGACGCCCATCTGGACGAGCATCCACTCCTGCCTCACCGTCAGCAACTGCGTCAAGGCCGCGCGCGCTTGCGCGAGCTTGGCTTCCGCCTCCGCGCGCTCCTGGCGCTGCTGCTCCAACTGGGCCT
>DASZPK010000515.1:0-1920 GCA_035550335.1 Chthoniobacteraceae bacterium
ACCGGGAGGTTCTGCCAGCTTCGCAAATCGCGCGGGGGCACCACGTGCTCCATGTTGTGGCCGTCCTGCATCAAGACTTCGGCATAGAAATTCACGGGACAGAGCCTGCGCGCGATGATCTGGCTCACCAGGCCGGCGAGCATGAGCCCCGGCACGAGGGCGAATTGGTGCGTCATTTCGAAAATGATGAGCATCGCGGTGACCGGCGCCTGCACCACCGCGCCGAGGCAGGCGCTCATCCCGCCGACCACCAGCAGGATCTGGTCGGAATGATTCAGCGGGACGAATCGACCGCCAACCGCGGAGACCACCACGCCGCAAAATCCGCCGAAGAAAAGGTTGGGCGAAAAAATCCCGCCGCTGCCGCCGAGGCCGTAGCAGGCGATTGTCGCGATTAATTTCGCGATGAGCATGGCGAGCGCCAGTTTCCATGCGATCCCGAGCGTGAGCGCCGCCGAGAGATCGCGGTAACCGAGGCCGAAAACCCCCACATGCCCCGTGGGGAAAAAAACCGCCATCCCCAGCGCCCACGTCACGAGCCCGCCCATCAACGGACGCCACATCGGCGGGATGCGCTTCCATTTTTTCGACCGCGCGCGCAAATCGAGCGTGGCCCGCTGGAACACCACCCCGGCCAGCGCCGCGAAGCCCGCGCAAAACGGCATCAACACGTAGGCATGCCAGGTCGGCTCCTCGATCTGCGGCAGATCGAATGCCGGCTGCGCCCCGAGCAGCGCGTGTGTCACAAACGCCCCGATCACCGATGCGAGCAGCACGGCGCCGAGTAAACGGCTGTTTAAATCCTCCAGGATTTCCTCGAGTACGAACGCGACCGCTGCCAGCGGCGCGTTAAAAGCGGCCGCCAGTCCCGCCGCGGCGCCCGCGGCGCACGCCATGCGCCTGTTTTGCTTCGCAACACCGAGCGCGCCTGCCAGCGACGAGGCCACCGTCCCGCCGATCTGCACGCTTGGCCCTTCGCGCCCGAGACTGAGCCCGCCGCCGATCCCCAGACCGCTCGCAAAAAACTTCACCACCGCCACGTGGAGCGGCGTTTGCCCAAAATCCTTCCAGAACGCCAGCTTCAATTGCGGAATCCCGCTCCCGGCCGCCTCGGGGCAAAATTTGCTGAGCAAAAATCCCGACAGCACCGACACCGCGCTGATGATCGCGAGGCTCAGTAGCGCAAATTCCCAGCGGGGCATTGCCTGTCCCGGATTGAGAAAACAAGCCCGGAACACCCAATTGATCCCCATCTGAAACACCACCGCAGCCAAACTCGCCGCGATCCCGTAGAGGCAGATGAAAATTACGAATCGCGTGCGTTCGGGCACGCGCTGAAGAACCGACACCAGCTGTTTTTGCACTTCTGCCTTGTTGCACGCGAGCGTAGCCGACGCAACCTATATCCTCATTGGAGCGAAGAATGACGACAAAAGACTACAATTTTAGAACCCGCACTTTTGCCCGGCTTCGGCAAAACTCGACCGCTTTGCGAGCAGGCTCGCAAGATACACATCGATGTCCGGTGTCTGCTCGATGCGCTGGAGATTCTGCGGCGTCTCCAGGCGAGAGAAAATCGCGCGGATGATCTTGCTGCGCGGCACGCTTTTCTCGCCGTAGCCGGCAGGGATGTTGCTCGACCAATACTTCACGTAATCGACCCCGGCCTGTTTTTCGAGCCCGAGGAAAATCACCGAGTGGCCGTGCTCGAGTTTGCCCACCTCGTCGTTCCAGAAAATCTTCATGAAATCGCCCGGGCGCGCCTGTGCGAAGTCCGTAAAATTATGCCCGAGGCCCAATTCATAAAAGAGCCGCGCCGTGCCGGGGCCGTTCGCATTCCAGCGACCCCAGACTCCCTCGCCATCCTTCTGCCCGTCGCGAATCATCAGCGCGGTGAGCGTCGCGTAATTCAAATTCAAC
>DASZPK010000516.1:0-2163 GCA_035550335.1 Chthoniobacteraceae bacterium
GAAATCGCAGGGCAATAAAATCACATTCGCGGCGTGGCTGTTCCTCGCGCTGGGCACCGCGTTCTTCGTCTCGCTGCTCGTGCGTGAGGGAGTGGCTGATGTCTTCACGGCGCTGCGAACCGCCGGGTGGGGCGTGCTGGGCGCGGTGGTTTTCCAGGCGCTGCCGCTGCTCCTCGACGCGCTGGGCTGGAGGCCGCTGTTCCCTCCCGGGCAGCGCCCGCGGTTGCTGTCCCTCTGGTGGATGCGCTGGGTGGGCGCCTCGGTGAACAACCTCGTGCCGGTCGCGCAAGTGGGCGGTGACCTGCTGCGCGCGCGGCTCGCGGGGATTTTTACGCGGAGCCCGATGACCGCTTCCGTGGCCGCTGTGATCGTGAATATCACGGCGAATGTTTTCACGCAGGTGTTGTTCACGTTCGGCGGGTTCCTGCTGCTCATGGGGATGACGCACCAGGCGGGCCTCGCGAAACCGGCCATCGCGGGAGTCACGGTCTCGGCGCTCGCGATCGGCGGATTTTACGCCGTGCAGCGCATGGGCGGCATCCGGTGGGTCGCGGCGATGATCGGGCGCGTGGCCGGTGGGGAATGGCGATCCCTCGCGCGCGATGGCGCGGAGCTGGACGCCGCGGTGAAATCCGTTTATGCGCGGAAGGGCGACGTCGCGAAATCGGCGGCGTGGGCGCTCGTGTCGTGGATTGCGGGAGCGGGCGAAATCTGGATCGCGCTCAAGGCGATGGGCAGGCCCGCGGGCATCGGCGAGGCGCTCGCGTTCGAAACGATGAGCCAGGGGTTTCGCACGGCGGTATTTTTCGTCCCCGGCGCGCTGGGCGTGCAGGAAGGGGCCTACCTTTTCGTGGCGGGATTGCTCGGCGTGCCCGGCGAAGTTGCGATGGCGCTGGCGTTGATTCGCCGTGTGCGCGAGCTTGCGGTCGGCATCCCGGCGATCATCGCGTGGCAGGTCGTTGAAGGCCGGCGGCTGCGTCAACAGCAGCAAGCAGCCGAGGCCGCAGGCGGAGAGGCCGTGATTACGCCTTTTCCTGTTCCATCGCCGGCGCTTGAACCGGTGCGGGAACCAATTTCCGCGCCGCGCCGAACGAGAGGAAGAGCCAGCCGATACTGAGCGCCATCGCGCCCGCCACATCGGTCACATAATGCGCGCCGAGAGCTACGCGGCTGAAGGCAACCACGAGCACCGGCAGCGCCGCGCCGGCCAGCGCCAGCACCCGGAAATGCCGCGTCTTGATCATCGAAACCGCAAACACCGCGAGCACGCCGTAAATCAGCGTTGCCGCCATCGTGTGTGCGCTCGGAAAACTATAACCGCCGAGATCGAGATACGGGCTCGATTGATAAGGCCGCGCGCGATGGATCGTCACCTTCACAATCTCATTCACCAGCATCCCGCCCGGCAGCGCAAAGCCGAGCGTCAGCAGCCGGTGCCAGTGCCGTTTCCAGGCGAAAAAAATTCCCGCGAACGCGGTGAGCGAGCCGACGCACTCCGGGCAGCCGGGATCGCTCATGAGCAGCAGCACGCCGCTCGATCCCTGCGTGAGATGCGCGTGGAACCACACCGCGGTGGCGTGGTCGAGATTTTGCAGCAGCGATAGCAAATAGATCAACATCGGGCTGGGGTTGCGCCGGTCCCCCCTGGAGGATCGGTTCGTAAATCTAAAGACATTTCCGCAGCCGTCAAGTGACGCGCCGCCGAATTTTTTTATGTGTGAAAACGTCCAATGAAATGCAGCCTGCGGGCTTTGCGGATTCGATATTCTGGATAGGGAGACCACACGCATGAAAATCGGGACCGAACTCAAGGAACGCCTGCATCTCGACTCGCTCGGCAGGCTGGCAGGGGAAGCCATCGAGGCCATCCGGATCAACTCGCTCGCCGTCGAGCAGCGCAATGGCCGGCCCTGTTTCGTCAAGCGCCGGCGCATGACCGCCAAGCCGATCGCCGCGCTGGCGAATCTATTTTTCCCGTTCGCCGGCAATTTGATTTCGGTGTGGGTGGATTCCGGCAAATGGCAGCGCTGGGAGGTGGATAACTTCCTGCTCCTCAACGGCGACCGCTTCCAGGCATTCGCCGAGGGGGATGCCACCGTTTGCGCGGAGCGCGTGCCCGGCGAAAATCTCCGCCAGCTCCTCGCGCGCGGCGCGCTCACCCCG
>DASZPK010000517.1:0-3944 GCA_035550335.1 Chthoniobacteraceae bacterium
ACTACTGGTTGCGGGGGGCTTGGCGGTGGAAGTTCACGGCTATCAAAGAAAAACATTTGATGCGGACTTAGTGGTACGGCGTATCGACTGCCAAGCCTGGTTGAAATTAATGACGGACATGGGCTTTTCCGTTCATCGAGAAGGGCCTGTTTTCCTTCAGTTGAATCCGCCTGAACAAAGCGCCTTGCCGCCCGTGGATCTGATGTTCATGAACGAAGACACCTTCGACAAGCTTACGGCCACGGCAATTCCTAACCCATACGGCCCAGAACTTCCCAAAATCGTCTCATTGGAAAGCTTGGTAGCGATGAAATGCCATGCCATTCGCCATGGCCATCCGGGACGACTTGTAAAAGATGCAGATGACCTGATACATTTGTTCATGGCTAACAGACTCGATCCTGAGGCAGATGAATGGCGGGATCTGATACTGAAGTTTGGCAATAAAGAACTGTATGAAAAAATCCGGAGCGCCTGCAAATCCGTCTAAAGCGATGGACCTGGATTTCCCCGATTGGAGCGGGATGGACCGCTTCACGCCGCGACTATCGCCGAAGGATACGCTTCGCCATAATGAAACATGGCGGAAATCAACTACCGCGCGCCCGGAGAGCAGTTTTCCGAAATGCGAAGTTGAGTTTGTATTTTGACGCAGAGGCGCGATTCTTTCAGGAGCCGCAAGACAGAAAATACGGGTAAAAGCGGCAACCTTTATTTACATCTGCCATCTTATTCGCGTGACCTACGCCGAAGCCATCCAATTTCTCTACAGCCTTCGCCTCTTCGGTGCGAAGTTCGGCCTGGAAAACACGTTCAAGCTCGCCGAACTTACCGGCAACCCACACCACCAGCTTCGCTTCATTCACGTCGCCGGCACCAATGGCAAAGGCTCCACCTGCGCCATGCTCGAAAGCGTTTACCGCGCGAGCGGCTTGCGCGTCGGTCTGTTCACCTCGCCGCACCTCGTTTCCTTTCGCGAACGCATCCAAATCAACCGGCAATACATTAGCGAAAGCGACGTTGTCCGCCTCGTCGATGAATTAAAACCTCTGTGCGAAGGATTCCCCGAGGGCCACCAACCGACCTTTTTCGAAGCCGTCACCATCATGGCGCTCCGCTATTTCGCGGAACAGAAATGCGATCTCGTCATCTGGGAAACCGGTCTGGGCGGCCGGCTCGATGCCACCAACATCGTCACCCCCCTCGCCAGCGTCATCACGAACATCGGCATCGAGCACTCCGAATGGCTGGGCGACACCGTCGAAAAAATCGCCACCGAAAAAGCCGGCATCATCAAACCCGGCGTGCCTGCCATCACGTCAGCCGCGCCCGGCCACGGCCTGGAAACCATCACCGCCATTGCCCGGGAACGCCACTCCCCGCTCACCGTTGTCGATGCGCAACAAACCCATCTCCCCCCGCTCGACGCCCTGGCTCTTCCGCTGCACGGCCCGCACCAGCGCCTCAACGCCGCGCTCGCCGCCGCCACCGTCCGCACTGTGGCCGGCAAAATTCCCGTCGCCGATTCCGCGTTGCGCGCCGGGCTCACGAACGTCGATTGGCCCGGCCGCATGCACCGCATCCAGACGATCTCCGGCCAGACCCTTCTGCTCGACGGCGCGCACAATCCCGACGGCGCCGAAGCCTTGCGCGTCGCATTGCAGGACGAATTTCCCGGGACCAAGCCTGCAATAATTTTCGGCGTTTTCCGCGACAAGGATTCCACCAGCATGTGCCGCTCGCTCGCACCCTTGGCTGGCAGAATTCTCCTCACACCCGTGCACAGCGAACGCTCCGAAGACCCGTCGCGTCTGGTGCGAGCCTGCCGCGAAGCAAATCCACATGCGCCAATCGAAGTCTGCCAATCGCTCGCAGACGCACTGCAAAAAGTCGCCGCTGCTCCCTTCATCGTCATCGCCGGCTCACTCTATCTCGTCGGCGAAGCCATGGAACTGCTCCACCTCGCCCGCCTTTCCGAAAGCGACGAGAAAGGCCTCAACGAATGGCAACCAAAACGCTAAACTGTTTCTTGCGAAGCATGACTGCCTGCGCTGGATTGAGTAAAAATCTGTTAAAAAATCGGCAAGTCCGATAAAGTTCCCCCTCTCCCCGGGGGAGAGGGTCGGGGTGAGGGCGAGCGTAAAACACCTTTTGATCTTATGGTGAAAATCCAAGCCGTGACCTTCGATGTCGGCGGCACGCTCATCCAACCCTGGCCTTCGGTCGGCCACGTTTACGCGGAAGTCGCCGGGCGGCACGGACTCAAAAATCTTTCTCCCGAGCAACTAAACGCCCGCTTCAAAAACGCCTGGCGCGCTCGTCCTGGTTTCGCACACTCCCGAAATGCGTGGGAGGAATTAGTCAAAGAAGTCTTCGGCGCATCCACGCCACCCGGCTTTTTTTCCGAACTCTACGAGCGCTTCGCCGAGCCTGACGCGTGGCATATTTTTGACGACGTCATCCCCGCACTCGATGCCCTCGCCTCCCGCGAAATCAAACTCGCCGTCATTTCCAACTGGGACGAACGACTCCGCCCCCTGCTGCGCGCCTTGAGACTCGACCGCTATTTTGAAGCCTTCGCCATCTCCATCGAAGTCGGCTTTCCCAAACCATCGCCGGTCATCTTTGAACACGCCGCCACCAAACTGGGCCTGCCGCCCGCTTCCATCCTGCACGTCGGCGACAGCCTTGAAATGGACGTCGAAGGCGCCAAAGCCGCCGGCTTTCAAGCGCTGCAAATTCATCGTCACGCCAAGGTTTCCGGCCATGGCATGGACTCTCTTGGCCAATTAGTGCCAATAATCGGTAAGCCCCATTGACAATTAGCCCGGGTGAAACGGTTGGTTCTCGGGACTAATACGTGATTCTGATGCATTGACGCTATGGCCTTGGTATCATTAGATTCTCCCGTGCACCGCTCCAGGTCCCAATGAAAGTTATTACAAACATTTTTAGGTCGTCGCTGGGCAAAAAATACATCATGGCGGTGTCTGGCCTCTTGATGTTCCTCTTCGTCATCGGGCACCTTGCGGGCAACCTCCAATTCTTTCTCGGGCCGGAATCCATCAACCGCTACGGCCACTTTCTCCAGACCAATCTCGAATTAATCTGGCCCGCGCGCATTGTCCTTCTCGCTGTGCTCGTCCTGCACATCTGGTCGGCGATCAAACTCTCCGCGGAAAACAAAGCCGCGCGTCCAGTGCCTTACGCAAATTGGAACCCCACCGTCGCCTCCTACGCCTCGCGCACGATGCTCATGAGCGGCCTCATCGTTTTCGCTTTCATCATCTACCACCTGCTGCATTACACCTTCGTCATCAAAGGCGTTAACTTAACCGGGCAGGATTTCGCCACCTTTGAAGATCCCGAGAAACGTCACGATATTTTCCGAATGATGGTCGTCGGTTTCAGCAATGTGTGGGTCTCGCTCTTCTACGTCGTCGGCATCGGTCTGCTTTGCCTGCACTTGAGCCACGGCGTCAGCGCCATGTTCCAATCGCTCGGTTGGAAAAATAAAGTTTACAGTCCGATTCTCGACTCCGGCGCAAAATTCATCGCCTGGCTGATTTTTCTCGGATACGTTTCAATTCCCATTTCAGTCTTGGTATTTCATTACGGAAAGGAGGTCGTGAAGTAATATGGCTCTCGATTCAAAAGTTCCTTCCGGCCCCATCGCGCAAAAGTGGGACAAGCACAAATTCGAAATGAAGCTCGTCAACCCCGCGAACAAGCGGAAGTTTGACGTCATCGTTGTCGGCAGCGGCCTCGCCGGCGCTTCCGCCTCCGCCACGCTCGCCGAGCTCGGCTACAACGTCCTCTGCTTCTGCTTCCAGGACTCGCCGCGCCGCGCCCACTCGATCGCCGCCCAGGGGGGCATCAACGCCGCCAAGAACTACCAGAACGACGGCGACAGCGTCTGGCGCCTGTTCTACGACACCGTCAAG